>JBDHXE010000167.1:0-5253 GCA_039810525.1 Chlorobiota bacterium
TAGATCTTTGCTAAAGCTTGTAGCGATATTTTTTCTATTCATAATAACAGTATATTTTACACCATCTGCAGTACCAGCTACTACTTTACCGTTGTTATTCTGTGAATTAATTTCAATTTTTGCTTTTGATGTAAATTGATCGAATGTAGCAGTAACAGTCAAATTAGTAGAATCTACCCTTGTAATTACATTATTAGCACCTGTACCAGCACTATTTACTTTTAGTATAATTACAGAATTAGGTAAATATATATTGCTTGGGTTGAATACAACTGGAATAGTTAGTGTTTCGCCTGTTTTTAAAATTGTGCCCGGAGCTACTTGTATTGTAAAGTCGCTTGGTACAAATCCTGGCACTGTGCCACTTGTAACTACTGATAAATTAGTAAGTTCCATATCTACCGAGCCTGTATTGCGTATAACTGGGTTAAGAGTAATACCTTGTTTCTGGCACGTAATTGCTTGAGCAGGGTCCATAGCTATACCTACTTCTATTGCTGAACCAGTCCAATGAGATACTGCTTCTTCTTGTGCATCACTTACAGTTATCAATCTAGCTGAATAATTGCCTGCTACTTTTGGTTCGTATTCGCCATTTACAGTTATATAATGGCCCGGAGCTAAAGATATAGGGAAATTAACTACATTGCCATTTTCATCTTGAATATTATTTCTATCCCAACGGAAAATATTATTAGAACCAAAAACACCAAATGTAGTATTAGCATCTACTTCTGTTCTAAAATCTGTGATAGTCATATTATCTTCACTTGTCCAGTTTGTATTATAAAATCTTACAGATCCAGTTTTCTTAGGAGTTCCCACTACGAATTTTCCAAAATCATAGTCATTAGTAGAGTCTTTAGGATATATACCATAACCACGAAGTACACTATTTACTGTAACTGGTGCATCACTTATAAATTGTAATTCTAATTCATGCTGTCCATCTACGGTTGGGTGGAAGAATACATTAAAAGTACGTTCTTCACCAGGTCCTAATTTTATATTGTTAAATACAGCATAAAGATTAGTAATCAATGGTACATTTTTGCCATTAAGCTCTACCAAGAATGCTGCTCCTTTATTATCTAGGTTATTTACAACAACTGGTTCTTTCAATGTAACATCACTTGAGCCATCATTTTTGATAGTGATTGCTTTATTAGGTGATGGGTATGGTGTAAATTGATATGGCCCCGGTTCTACTTTATAAGAATTAGGATCTACTCTTTTCTTGCCCCAATCTTCGCCATTAGCTAATAGACCGGGCTGAACGCCAATACCAGTCAATTTAGTTACATTATCTGGAATTTTAGAATCAGCAATAAAGGTAATATTGGCTGCAAAATCATTACGAACTGCATCAGGGCTAAATGATACTGTAAACTGGTATGCTTTCCCCGGATCAATAAATAATGGGTTTGCTTCGCTAATATTTTCTAAACCTTTAACTTCAAAAATTTGATTTTTACCAACTTTATCACCTGTTACAGTATAACCAGTAACTTTTAGAGGTGTTGTAGCAATATAAGGCTTTTCTAATGGATTTTTGATTTGAAGTGTTACTTCATTAGTTCTTGTGCCAACTACAGTAGCAGGGAAATTATAATCATCTGCTATAATATATTGATTTCCTACAAATGCTTCTAATAAAGCAAAATAATGGAAGAAGCAAGTTTCTTTGGTAGAATTATCTACTACAATTACTCCAACAGAATCACGGAAATAACCTTCTTCTCTTGCGTTAAATACTACATCAAATTTAATTTCTTGGCCTACTTTGAGTGGTGCTAAATTCACATTATCAACACCTACAATGTCAAAATTCTGATAGGTTCTGATATCGCTTGATTTATCTTCTATTTCCTTTGAATCAAGAGTTACATATATACTATACTTATCTTCTATGTCTCTTGTACCTTGATTAGTAAGAGTGAAAGTCATAGATTTGGTAAGTGCTGGATTTTGTAATTTGAAAGTACCATAATCAGCAGAATATTCTAATATCTCTGGGCTAATTGCATAGTGTTCTATTAAGGTATCTGTTCTATTACCTTTTCTATCTATGAATACTAAATATGCTTTAGCATCTATGGTTGGGTCTACTACTTTTAATGTCCAATTAGTAGAAGGAGTTTCACCAACTATGAAATCATCAATTTGAAACTTATAATTATAACTTTTTGTTTCCATATAAATTAATCCTAAGTTGGATCTATTTGCAGGGTCGATTCTAGGCTCATCAATTACTTGACCTGCTACAAACCCATCACAATCTTTAGTATATTCTACATATGGTGCTAAAGTATCAGGCGTTTCTAAGTCAGCTGTAGCAACAGATGTAGGGAAACCATAGGAATCGTAATCACCGAATCCATAAGCATAAGCTACAAACGGTTCATTTGACTTTAATCTATATACACCATCATAAGGTAGTTTAATTGTTTTAGAATAATAATATCTTCCGTCAGCATCAGCTGAATCGAACACAAATTTTGTACCGGGATTACTTGAATATGAATTCAATTGTACCCAATTAAAGCTTCCATCTCTAACTTCTGCAAATTGGAAATCATCTGGTATTGTGCCATTTGGAGTTGCCTTGTAAACTATATTGATATAATTCACAAAGAAACCAAAACCACCTTTGATACCAGGAGTATTAAATACTATTTCCTTCTGATATTGCTCAGTAGGGCTCAACTGCAATTGGAATGGATCACTTGGAACATTATCATCTTGTTGGCCAGGATTGTATTGCACCACATTGATCGGGTTGTTAGGGTTTGATGATACTACTACTGGTTTAGGAGATTTATCTACATCTACACCTGCACGATATTCAAAATATCCTTGCTGGGCTATTCCGCCCGGAGTAATGATATTAAGAGTAGGTACACCATTAAAATTAACCTGCGTATAAGGCTTTTTGGCAAATACTTTTATAATTCCGTACCTTTGTCGGCCAAACATAGGAGTCACGTGATATCTTGACCCCCAAACATTTTCTGGTAGTTCTTGCTCAATAATAAAATCGCAAGCAGCAATATCTGTTGGAATATATGCACAGAAGTTACCACTAACTACTGATATTGGTTTGGAAGCAGTAATTTTAGATCCTGTTAGATCGTTGAATGGACCTATACCTGGGATTAACCATACATCACCACTATTAAGAGTTCTGCGGATAACTTCGCCTGTTTTTAGTGTATCACCATCTTCTTTTGGTACTCTACAGCTTTCGCAACCACCTAATCTAAAGGTAACCTTAGTATTATCATAAACCGCAGCTATACTAGTATAAGAAGGTAGGAACTGAAATCTATTATCAGTAGGATCAGCATAAGAAGCTACTTGATAAGTTTTGCCTAACGAAGTAATAGGATATGCGAGATAACCATCTGATGTATACTGATAACGTGTAACTCCATAAGCTATGATAGGAGCATCTGACTTCAATATAACTGCACGGCCTTCCCATATTTTTTCTGGCTGTGGTGGTATTGGAAGACCTCCATTACCTTTTGAATAAGGTAGTGCTTCTTGAGGTGCAAGTACAAATTGAATTACATCGTTTGGTATTGTAGTTTGTTCACGAACTAAACCCAAACCAGGAATTTCCAATGTTACTTTGGTAGCAACTGCTGATGAAATATAAATTCTCATAGCATTGTTTGGTCCAGTTTCTTCCCAGCAAGGTATAAAAGATATGTAGAATAATGTACCTGCATTATTCGACTCTAAAAGATGAGGCAAATTACCTTTGATATATTTAAGGTCCTTTTCAACATCTGCTTTTAAGCTGAATGGCAACACTGAAGCAATCAGTATGATTAATGCCAAACTTGTCAAAATTTTTTTCATTTGGTACTCCAAATATTATTAAAATATATTTAAATTATAGTTTTTTTAAATTCGTTTTTCACAATTAATAAAGTTACTATTTTTTTTTAAAATAACAAAAGCATTTCTTTTTTTATTTATACTTTTCATAAATTGCATCTTATTATTTAATTAATTAACAAATTAATATGTATTTTGTAACAGCTATATTTTATTTTTTTAATTATGCTTGTAAGTATCTTAGTTTAAAGCGGTTTATAGTGATATAAATTTTAGAAGATATTATATAATTTTATAAAATTTATTAAATTTAAAATGAATTTGAGGATAAAAAAAAAACCCTCTCAAAAATCAGAAGGTTTTTTTAAAGATAATTTTAGAAATGATTATTTTTGACCAGAGGCAGATTTGGCTGCAGCTACAAAAGAATCTACAATTTTTTTATAACGTTCGGCATCTGCTCCTGCTATCTTAGCTCTTTCCATAAATGTAAGTATATTCTGAGCAGTGCCAATTTGTAAAGATAATTCAATATTAGATCCTGTCTGCAATTTTTCTTTTGAAATTTTTTCTAAATATGGTTTTAAAGCATCTTTTACTTGAATAAAGGCTTCTACTTCACCACCTTTTAATTCAACTGTATTCAAAAGATTGACAGCAAAAACTAATTCGCCGGCAGTAAGTGTAGGCTTAATGATTTGCTGTGATTGTTGTTGAGCAACCATATTTAAAGATAAAACAACAAAAAGGAAAATTGTCATTTTAGCAAAGTTTTTCATATAAAATCCTTATAATAGTTTATTAACATTAACTGATATACTAAATCTATGTAAATTAGCAGCTGAACCATAACGAGAATATCCATAATCTATATTGATATCATCTAAAATAATACCAATTCCACCACAAAATCCTGTTAAACTTTTGTCAACCTCTGCATCAGTAGACGAACGAATTTGATTATCGTAACCTACTCTTAGCATAATTATTTTTCCTAAATAGAATTCTCCACCTATACTAAAACTTTTAAATTTAGAGAAGAAATTATCGGATTGGTCTGCTAAATGATTAAAGGAGAAATTAAACAACAAAGGTAAGCCCCTCAATCTATGATTAAAACCAATACGTACATCAAGCGGTAAATTTTCATTTTCATTAGATATCTTTGAGATTTGAGTACCTGCATTTAATATTGATAATCCTATTTTAGTTCGAGTATCTGGTAGTAGATATACAAGTCCAGCATCGACAGCTATTGCTGAGCTACTTACTTCTTCTATACCAGCATAAATATACTTGAGGGTAGCACCATAATATAGATTAGTATCTAATTTATTAGAATATGATACACCAAAACATAAGTCATTTGCTGAAAAGGTATTTCCATTTCTATTTCCTATTTTATCG
>JBDHXE010000168.1:0-5207 GCA_039810525.1 Chlorobiota bacterium
TTGCATTTATCTATTTTACTTGTTAATTCAGGGTTTTTATCATCATCTTTGGAGAGTAAATTAAATATTATAAAATCTTGATTATTACAATTATTTTCGATGTATAGGGTATCTATGAAGGTATCTCCATGATCGGCATTAAAACAAACTGTAAAGTCTTTTGTTTCGTTAGGATTTAATTTAAATGTATTTGGTAAATTAGTTGTAAAGGCAACATTTGATTTCAATAATGATTTAGTAATATTCTGTTCATAATTACCGTAGTTTTTAATAGTAAATTTATAGCATTTTTTTTCGTTAAGCTGTAATGTATCATATACAAATATTGGCTCAGATTGGTCAATTTTTATTGCATTAAGTAGTCCAAGAGTAAATCCCGGTATATTAATATCTATGAAATTTTGCTGTCCAATCGAATCTTTGGCAATAATTCTAGTAGTACCATCTAGCTTTTTATTAATTAATTCTGCTTTAAAATTGATTTTTTTAACATAAGGCTTAAAATTATCAATAGTTACATTAATATTTTTAGTTTTAGAATCGTCTTTTATAACTGATGCAATTTTGAGATCTTCAACAATCCCGTTTATTTCATCACAGTCACTATTAGTTTGAAAAGTAGGTGGCTCGAAATCATCTCTCTTAGAAATTATACCACTATAATATCCATAAGAGTTAGCATTACCGTAACCGCATATAAAAAGACCAAAGTTGTCGGGTGCGGAAATACTATGTATCCCTTCGTTTACTTTTAGATAGCCGTAATAATAATCGGTCCCTTCTATTTTTGTAAATTTGACATTGACTAATGTAGTTCCATCGAATACAATTGATTTGAGAGATGTAGATGGAATTATTATTGTAATAAAATGCTCTGTGTAAACTTTGTTGATGCCAAATGAACCTTTTTCATATGCTTGTATATTAATAAATTTATAATTATTACCATATTGGTCGATACTTGGAACAATCTGCATTAATGGGTCGCCATTAGAGTTACCCCCATTTGTTTGCGAAGTTCTCTTATATGATACAGCTAATATGGGTGAGCTACCTCTTACTTTGCAAGATTTATTTAATGGTAATTCTACAAATTCTCCTTTATTAATAGTAGCATAATATACATCATCGATATAGATGTCGGTATTATTAAATCCTGCGATTACTCTAAATAAATCTGGAATTGTAGTTTCGATATTAGTAGGTTGTGGAAATGGAACTACATAGGCCTGCAAATTCCATGCCTCTAATGGTGGAATTTGCTCTACGATATAATCTCTCGAAGGTGAGCTACCAGCAATATCATATGGAACTGCGGCTCTCTGCTGCCCTCCAAAGACTGCTACAGGTTTATTACTTTTTATATAAGAGCCTGTCAAGTCTAAATAAGTATTATTGGGAGATATATCCGATTGGACTAAATATACTTCATTTTTATTTAAAGTGATAGCTTGTTTATTTTTTTTATTAAATCTTGTATCAACAGATGGCTCTATTGCAACCTCAGTACTATCATCAATTGCAACAATTGCAAATTGTGACGGTGTGGTTTGCACTCCGTTAAACCCACTTGCAATCCATTTTGAAGCATTGTATGCTGCTACTATATACTCATTACCTAAGGTCTCTATAGGTAATACATTAAAGGATTCGCTTGTAGTATTAGCTTGGCTATGGCCATATATTATGATTGGTTGGTCTGATTTGACTCTAAACGACATATTACATATTCTTTCGGAATTATTTCGAGAAGAAATATCTCCAGATTCGTTAAAACCTAAAAGAGCAAATTCATAGGAATTCTTTTTGAAAGTATAAATTGAGTTGGAAGGTACTGTAATACTATCATTGATAAATTGTCCTTTTTGATTATAATATTGAATATTTATATTTGCTAACTTTTCAGCATATATAAATAAATATACTGAGTCGCCTAAATCCTTGCCATAACTCCAATTATTATGGAGGTTTGGTAGAAATGTTGCTATAAACTCTGTACCTTTTACATCACTTGAATGTAATTTAATGAAACTAATAAATAATGTTATAATTAATAAAGTATATTTTCTCATAATCTCTACATGAATTTATAATAAATATACGATACAAATTTTTACTTTTGCAATAAAAATATAAAATATTTAATTATTTATTGTAAATTCTTAAAATATTTCAATGAAAAAATTATTATATTCTCAAATACTTGAATTACGTAAAAATTTTGATGAGATAAATTTTTCTCAAAGACACCCGATCAAATTATTGTTAAATAATATAAGAAGCCTATATAATGTTGGTTCAATATTTAGAACTTCTGATTCTGCATTAATTGATGAAATCATATTATGTGGATTTACACCACACCCACCTAGAAAAGAGATTGAAAAAACTGCACTTGGCGCTACTAAAACAGTTCCATGGAGATATTATAAGGATACTTTGTCTATTATCAAAGAATTGAAGGAGCAAGGGTATAAAATATGTGCTTTAGAAATTACTGATAATTCGATAAATTATAATGACTTGAACAAAGATGATTTTCCACTTGTAATTATTGCTGGCAACGAAATATCTGGAATTGATGATGAAGTTCTTGAATTAAGTGATTTTAGTATTGAAATTCCAATGTATGGAGTAAAACATTCTTTGAATGTAAGCGTTGCTGTTGGCATAGCAGTTTATAATACTTTAAATATATATAATAGTAAGAATCGAATATGAAAAAAGTAAGAGTAGGAGTATTGAGTAATAGTATTTATCGTCCCTTAATTCAAAATATTGACGAGGTGGCTCAAGAGTTTAATTATGAGATATTTAGATTATCTGAAGCACAAATTACTAATTTTATTAAAGAAAATAGGTTTGATGTAATATTAGTTAATCCTTATATTTTATCGAAAGTTTTTAAATTTGCTGATTTTAGAATCATTCCTACGAGAGTTATGGCTTCTGTTTCATATACTAATCAAGTTTCTATTCGATTTAGAGACAATTTATACAAATTTGATGAATTATATGTACCTGACAAAGAAGACTATTTTACAAAAATTGCTCAAATTTTATTATCAGAACGCTATGATATTTTTCCAAGTCTCAAAACATACAATAATCTGGAAGAATTAGAGAAAAGTGATTGTAGTCTAATTTATAACGATAATGATACTTATGGCCAATTGGATATATGTGAAGATTTCTTTGAAACTTATGAGATGCCATTGTTGTTAGGATTTTGGATTGTAAGAAATGAAGAAGAGCCAAATAATGTAAAGGAATTTATTGAGAGAGCATTTGATATAACTATGAATGGTGAATATCCTATTTATGAACAAGATAAAGGGAGTATTATCAGAGAAGGGAGTATTATTACAAATTGGAATGAAGATATTAAGAATTCATTAGAGCAAGTATATCAATTACTTTATTTCAGGCAATTCATAAATGAATTACCCGAAATAAAGATTATGTCTTAAATTATTTGCCTTTAAGTACTGCAATTACTTTTTCGGCGATTTCTATACCTACTCTTTCTTGTGCTTCGTCTGTAGATGCACCTATATGTGGAGTAACAGATACTTTATGATGGTTTATTAAATTGTGTTGAGCTTCTGTGAAGGGTTCATTTTCAAAAACGTCAATTCCAGCAGCTCTCACTTTGCCTGAATTGAGTGCATTTAATAGATCGTTTTCCACAACGGCTCCGCCACGAGCTACATTTATTAATACAACGCCATCTTTCATTTTATCAAATTCATTCTTTGAAATAGTAGGTCCTTGTGATTTAATCAATGGTATATGTAATGTAATAATATCGGAATTAGAGAGTAGTTCATCTTGGCTTACAAAAGTAACGTCTAAATTAGTATCATTGGGAGAGCTCGATTTTCTTACAATTACTTTCATACCTAAGCCTAAAGCTCTTTTAGCAACTTCTTTCCCAATATTACCAAACCCAATAATGCCTAATGTTTTGCCTGTCAATTCAAATCCATGTGCATATTCTTTTTTAGGCCATTTTCCATTTCTCATTTCTGTATTAGACAAATTGAGAAACCTTGCTACGGCAAACATATGGGCTATAGCTAACTCGGCAACCGAAATTGAAGAAGCACCTGGCGTATTTAATACTGGTATTGATTTTTCTTTTGCATAAGCGACATCTATATTATCTAATCCGACACCACCTCTTGCAATTGCTTTCAAATTACCTGCATCAATTACTTCTTTGGTAACTTTGGTAGCACTTCTAACTATGATAGCATCGTATTCTTTGATAGTTTGAATCAGCTCTTCAGGAGATACCTTTTTATTTACAACTTCAATTCCTGCATCTTGTAATATTTTTGCACCAATTTCTTCAATGCCGTCGGACACTAATACTTTCATTACAAATTCCTTTGTTTAAAATGTTTTAAATAAAAATTGTTAATTGAATAAACATAGAGTATTTTATAAATATTTTATATATTTAAATTTCTATGTTAAAGTATATTAAACGTTACTGATAACTATTATTGTAATTAGTAGGTAAATATACTAAAATAGATACCTATTTGATTATTAATAAGGTATCTATTTTGTATTATTTCATTGCAAATAAGCTCTAATCTAATTATTATGCTAATTTGAACCACTTAATAATATCTTTAAAGGTTGGTTTTTTGCCATACATCAGTATTCCTATTCTATATATTTTGGCGGCAAACCAAAGCGAACCCCAAAAAGTAAGTAATAGAAGTACTATTGAGAGTATAATTTGCCATATTGGTACTTCTGCTGCGGCTATTCTTGCTATCATAAGAATTGGGCTAAAAAATGGAATTAAGGATAAGATTGTAGCCAATGTTCCATTGGGATCGGCCATTACGCTTGATATAAAAAGGATTGGAATAATAATAGGTAAGCTAACAGGTAATTGTAATTGTGCGGCGTCTTGTTCTTGATCTACAGCTGAACCTACGGCAGCAAACAATGACGAATATATAAAATATCCTGCTAAAAAATAAAATAGAAAAGCTACAATTAGCCAAGGAGATATACTAAAATTGCTTAGTATATTCAATAATTCACTTTGCTCTGGCATTGGCTGCATTTGCTGCATAGCTGTTGCCTGTTGTGATATATCTTGTGGGGATATAAATTGAGTCAAAATAGTACCTCCAGCAGCAAAAAGTATGATTAATAATACTAACCAGAAAAGCACTTGTGTA
>JBDHXE010000169.1:0-5179 GCA_039810525.1 Chlorobiota bacterium
TTTTATTAGGCATTCACTCACTGTACCAAGCATTAACCTTCATAAGGATTTACATTGTTGGGAATTCATCTTCAATTGGATACCTACTGGTGGCAATTCAGGGTTTTATTTAAGAATTGGTATTAAAGCTCCTCAATTGAAAGACTTAAAAATTGAAAAACAAAATAATCCATTATTAAGATAATATATAATATTATTTTTGAAAATCGTATTTATATATATAAATTGATTAGATTATGAAAATAAAGTACTTAATAATTTTAATTATTGCTATCAATTATTGCAATCTTTTATCTCAAACAGATACATTATTTAAAAATGAACAAATAGGGATAAATATTAAGGGTGGATTATTATTTAACAATTATAATCTTAACTTTAGTAGTTTTTATGGAGCAGTAGACTGCGGTATATTCTCTTCAGGGTCTGGTATTTCCTATTTAGGCGAAGTATCAGTAGAAAAATCATTCAATGAGAGTTTACAACTTAGTCTTTTAGTTGGATATTATAATAGAAGTGGACTATTTGCTGTAAATAACACTTTTGAATCTAGAGATTTGAATACCAACCAAGTAGTTCTCGTTACAACAGAAAATTCAATTAGTGCAAATTTATCTTTTTTAGAATTTAGCCCAGAATTAAAATATACCATTATTAGAAAACTAATTACTGGTCCACTTATATTAAGTATTGGACCACGATTTGCAATCCCAATTATTAAAAAATTCGAACAGAGAGAAAAAATTTTATCACCAGATAATGCTGTATTTATAAATAGTGGAGGCTATAAAACCCAAACAAGGGAACTTGCAAATGGAGATATATCTTCGATTAATTCACTACAATACGGATTTAGAATAAATTTAGAAAATTTGTTAAATATTGGAAATGGCAACTTTTTTACTCAATCAATTGGCTTTGATTATAACTTATCAGACGTAACAAGTGATGCTAAATGGAAGATTTGGTCCCTCAATCTTGCTGTTGGTATTAGATATTCAATTAAAGACCTGACAAACAATGAAAAAATTCAAAATTATGAATTATCCATCGATGATAGCTTAAATAACGAAAAAACTATATTAGACAATAAACCAGAGCCAAAATTACAAATTAATATTAATTCAATTGATAATTTAGAGGTTGAAAAGGGAACTGAATTACTTGCTACTATACCTTTGGTCAATGCTATTTTCTTTGATCAAAATAATAGCGATATTCCAAGTTTTTATAGTACTACTCGTGTGGATTCTTTAGATTTATTTTACTCTGATCCAATTCGAATGCATAGTTTTATTTTACAGAGATTGGCAGATATAATTTTGAAAAATAAAAACGCAAGCATAACTTTGCAATCTTCAACATCAGGTCAAGATGAAGGTAATAGCATATCACTTAGCCAATTAAGAGCAGAGAATGTTAAAAATGCACTTATCAAATTTGGTGTACCTGCTAATAAAATTAACATTAATACATTAATTAACCCAATCAACCCATCTAATCAAGATGTAATTGAAGGAAAAATTGAAAATAGACGTGTAGAAATTATTGTGCAGAATGCACCTCTTCAAGAATATGTAGATATTATTAATTATCGTGAATTGTCGGGTAAAGTTAATTATTCTGTAAAATTGGAGAATTTTATTGATACATCATTAATAGTTCAAGAATCAATTAATAATACTAAAGTTGCAATAAATAAAAAAGGGAATTATCATTTCAATTTCAAGAGAAGACTAGAAAATAATGATAATAATATTCATTTAAATATTAATACTAAAATTGATAAATTAAATGCTAGTGATAGCCAATTAATAGATATTAGTAAAGCCAAAATCGTAGAAAAAGAAATTAATTTAGATAATTTTTTAGCAATTTTATTATTTGAATTTAATAAATCCGAATTAAACGAAGCTAACAAGTTACTTTTGAAACAACTATCTGATAAATTACCTAATAATTCTACTATTGAGTTGATCGGCTCCGCTGATATAATAGGCTCAAACGAATATAATCAAGAACTAGCTAAACAAAGAGCTTATAATACAGAAAATTATATTAAATTAATTTCGAAAAATAAATTTAATATAATTACTAAAACAATGGTAGAAAAATTCGACGATACTACTCCTCAAGGAAGGTATTTAAATAGATCCATAAAAATTCGTCTAATCAAATAATATATTTATATATGAAAAATGATAGAAAATAAGATAAGAATTTTACCAGAGTTTATAGCCAATCAAATTGCAGCGGGTGAGGTAGTCCAAAGACCAGAATCAGTAGTTAAGGAATTAGTAGAAAATTCTATTGACGCTGGATCTAATACTATAGCTGTAATAGTTAAACAATCTGGCAAAAATCTTATTCATATAGTAGATAATGGCGTTGGTATGAATAAAGATGATTTATTACTCGCTGTGAAAAGGCATGCTACTAGTAAAATATATACAAGTGATGATTTAGAACAAATTAAAACTTTCGGATTTAGAGGCGAAGCTTTAGCTTCTATTTGTTCAGTATCTAATATTGAAATTAGGACTAAACAAATAGACGAAGAACACGGTTGGCAACTTCTCTCGGAGCCCTCCAAAGATGGGATCATAAACCCAATAAATACTGAGAATGGAACTCAAATTTTTGTAAGAAATTTATTTTTTAATGTACCTGCAAGACGTAAATTTTTAAAATCAGATATGACTGAATTTCGGTATATTTCTGATACTATGATCAAATTTTCATTAAGCAATCCAGATATTAGATTTACATTCTATGATGATAATGTATTAATCTTTGATTTAAAGCCTAATAATATCAATAACAGAATTAAAGAAATTTTAGGCGAAAATATAGAGCGAAAATTAATTCCTATATATTATAAAGATAACCAAATAGAGATTAGTGGGTTTGTAGGTGAGCCTGAATTAGCAAAGCAAAATAGGAGTGGTCAATATTTCTTTTTGAATAGACGAGCAATTTTTTCACCTAACTTAGCACATTCTATAAATTCTGTTTATGAAAATTTTTTGGACAGAAATCAAAAACCATTTTTCATCATTAACTTATACGTAGATTATAAAAAAATTGATGTTAATATCCACCCACAAAAAAATGAAGTTAAGTTTGAAGAAGAAAGGTATATTTATAACACATTAAAAAATACAGTTAGCTCTGCCCTATTTGACAAACAACTCATACCTGATTTAAGAAGATTTGAAATTGACTCACCTTTCATTTCAGTTCAAGACAATAATAGTTATATAGAAGTCAATAAATTAACTGGAGAGATAATAGAACCTATTAATAAAAATTTCAGCAAAGATTCAAAACCAAATACTTACAACACACATCAATACAACGATTTTAATAAAAACAACAATTGGTCTCAAAATAAATTTGAACAAGTTAATTCTGCATTTGATTTAATATTCAATCATAGACAAGAAAGGATAGTTGAAGATGACATCAGTGTAGTGTATCAGATTTTAAATAGGTTTATTTTAAGAATGGTAAATAATGAGATAGAAATATATGATCAGATTGCTTCTCACCAGAGAATTATTTATGAAAAGCTCAAGTTAGGACAATTTAAACCTAAAACTAACAAATTATTATTCCCAATAGAAATTGAAATTCCCAAAAGTGATTTAGCATTTATAAAAGAAAATTCAGATTCACTGAACAAGGCTGGGCTCTTCTTTAATATAAATGAAAAATTGATATTTTACGAGATTCCAGACATTATAAAGCAAGGAAAAGAAAGCGAGATAATTTATAATTTGATAGGTAAACTAGTTCAATTACCAATAGTAAGTAACTTTAATATATTAGATAGTATTTATAAAAAATTGGCCGAATCACTATCATTAAAATCAGGGCAAACTCTAACCAATGAAGAAATGAATAACATAATAAAAGAATTAAATCAGTGTGAACATAAACTTATTTCTCCAACTGGTGTAAGAACTTTTGCAAGATTAAATAGTGAACAATTTTATCAAAAATTCCTAAGAATTTAATATCTTTACCTTTGATAAAAATGGTTTAATTAATACACCTAGTTCGGAAGTCAATACACCAAGGAACAAAATTGCACCTCCCAAGTATTCTCTAAATGATAAGTATTCATTCATAAATATAATTGCAAAAACTCCAGCAAATACTGGCTCTAATGAAAATATTAGAGCTGCTTTTACCGGAGATGTATATCTTTGTATTGCTGTTTGGATAAATGTAACAACAAATGATGCCATTATGCCATTAAAAGCAAGTGCTATCAAAAAAGTAGAACTTATATTAAATTTAATTGTTGAAAAATCAAACAGAAAGAAAGCAAGAATAAAAATTAAAGTACAGAAAAAAAATTGTAATATTACAAGTTGAGATGTAATTGCTATACCGCTTTTTCCCTTAGTAAATTTATCAATAAATGTTACATAAAAAGCCCACATAAAAGTAGAGGTCAAATTAAGAACATCGCCAATATTAATATTATCAAAGTCGGGATTAGTAAAGATAATTAGCCCAACTATTGCTATAATCACACCAATTTTTGACCACAAACCTATTGGTTTTCTATATAACAAATAATATACAAATGGAGTAATAGCAACAGTAATCCCTGTAATAAATGCTGTTTTGGATACAGAAGTTAATTTAAGCCCATAAGTTTGCAGTACAAATCCAATTCCAAATAATGAGCCTAACACAAACCCTTGATATAATATCATTTTATTTATCTTTAAAAGATATTTCCCAAAAAAAAGCAAACTTATGACTAGTGCTAAAGTTAATCTTGATATCAAAAATAAAGATGGTGATACATCGGCTAATGCTAATTTAGTGAATAAAAATGTAGCTCCCCAAATTATCGTTACAAAAAAAAGTGCACTTTCGGCTTTCCAAGATTTCAAATTCTTCCTCATTGATATATATCAAAAATAAATAATTTTTAATAGTTTATTGATATTACTTATCCATTTTCAATAATATTTTTGTTAGTTTAAAAACTTTTAATTAACTTGGTATTTTATGTTTTTCAAATTTTACGGAAATTTATGAAATCTGAAATAATTGAAAGATTGGTAAGGTATGTTAAAATAGATACTCAATCTGATCCAGAAAGTCAAAGCACTCCCTCTACTCAAAAACAATTCGATTTAGCCAATTTATTAGTTAA
>JBDHXE010000170.1:0-5177 GCA_039810525.1 Chlorobiota bacterium
TAGGTTGTTTGAATATATTGATAGGGAGCAACCAGATATTTTGTGTTTGCAGGAGACTAAGGCTGAGCCTGATCAGATTAGGGAGGATTTGCGTTATCCACCCGGGTATTATGGGTATTATAGTTATTCGCGTGCTCGTAAGGGTTATAGTGGTGCGGTTACTTTTACTAAGGTAAAGCCTATTAATTATTGTTCGGATTTAGGTGAGGAGAGGTTTGATAGGGAAGGTAGGGTAATTTGTACGGAGTATAATGATTTTAGTCTGTATAATGTTTATTTTCCTAATGGTACTAGTGGTAGGGAGCGGGTAGATTATAAGTTGGAGTTTTATGATTTTTTGTTTGATTATATTGAGAAGTTTAGGGTATCGGGTAAGCCAGTAATAGTGTGTGGTGATTATAACACTGCTCATTATGCGATAGATCTAGCTCGCCCTGAGGAGAATAAGGATACTTCGGGGTTTCTGCCTGAGGAGAGGGTTAAGTTGGATGAGATAGTGGCTCGTGGGTATGTAGATACTTTCAGGTGGTTTAATAAGGAGCCTAATCAATATACGTGGTGGAGCAATAGGGCAAGGGCTAGGGAGAATAATGTGGGCTGGCGGATAGATTATCATTTTGTAACTGAAAATTTAATTGGTGCGGTAAGTAATAGTTATCATCAGCCTGATGTTTTGGGGAGTGATCATTGTCCGATTGTATTAGAATTAAATGTATGATATTGATATGTCTAGGAAGTTTAAGTTTTATATTTTGATAGCTTTTGCTGCTATTGTGGTGATGCAATTGATACCTGTGGATAGGAATAACCCACCTGTGGTATCGTCTGTAAATTGGGATAGTGAATTTACGAGAGAGGTTTTTTATAAATCGTGTGCTGATTGCCATAGTAATGAAACTAAGTGGCCGTGGTATTCTTATATTGCTCCAATTTCGTATGTGGTCTCTTATGATGTGGTAACTGGACGTAAGCATTTTAATATTTCAGATAGTTTAAAAGATGGTAGAGATGAGGCTGCAAGAGAGGTAAGGCGTGGTACTATGCCGATGTCTATTTATTACCCGACTCATCAGCAAGCTAAAATGAGTGATGAAGTTAAGAAGAAATTTATTGAGGGGCTTAAGAAGACTTTTGGTGATAAAGATCCAAATGATGAGAAGTACAAAAATAGGTATAAATAGTATTGATTTTGTAGTGTGTTGATTTGTGGTTATAATATAATGGTATAGTGAGGGGACTGAGTGGTATCTCTTGCTATTGTGTGTATTTTTTCAATTCGTGTGTAGTAGATTCTTGCCGAGTATAGTCATTTCTTGTATAAGTGTTGAATTATTAAATATTTATATTTTAGATAGGCAGATTTTTTTATTTGCTATTTTGTTTAATATTTTGTAACTTTGCTTTATTGTATTAGCATTCTTTTTCTTAAGTAATTAAATATTTTTAATTGATAGGTGATAATTAAGATGTTTAAGAAGAATTTTTGATTTTATAATTTATAAATCTTATTAGGAGTGTTATGGAATATTTTGTCTGGTATTTGAAGGTCTTGAAGCAGTATGCCGATTTTAATGGTCGTGCAAGGCGGAAGGAGTTTTGGACGTTTGCATTGATAAATGCTATTGTATTAATTGTACTTAATTATATTAGTATGGTGCTATACTATGTGTATTATCTAGGAATTTTGATACCGAGTATAGCAGTAGCTATCAGAAGGATGCATGATTTGGGTAAGAGCGGTTGGTATTGCTTGATACCTATATACAATATTGTATTGGCGGCAACTGAGGGCGAGCCAAAGGATAATGAATATGGAGAAAATCCAAAGGATAATATGCTTTTGGATTAAATCTGGGAAAAGTACTGAAATGCGTGCTTATATATTAGCTTGGAAGTGATTAGCAGTATATGCACGCATTTTTACTAAATGGTAAGGTAGTAGTGAAGATGATGGTATTATTGGTAGCTAAATTATTTCTTGATCTCTTTTTGTAATTCCATTAGTAGATTAAGTGCTTGTACGGGTGTTATTTGCTCGATTTTGAGTTTTGATATTTTGTCGCGTATGTAATCGTCTCTTAATTCGAAAATGGCTAGTTGTTCTGTATCGTTTGGAGCTTTACTTGTTTTGATAGATTTGATGTTGGGTTTGCTTTGGTCTGGGTGGTTTTCATTATCCAGAGTTGCCATAATCTCATTGGCACGTTCAATAAGGTCGTATGGCAAACCAGCCATTTTGGCAACATGAATACCAAATGAATAATCGCTTGCTCCACGACTTACTTTGTGTGAGAAAATAATGGTACTACCTGTTTCGATTACTTCTACTCTATAGTTTTTAATTTTATGGTATCGATTCTCTAATTCGTTTAGTTCGTGGTAGTGTGTGGCAAATAGTGTTTTGGAGCCAATGTGATTGTGTATGTATTCAGCAATTGCCCAAGCTATAGAGATGCCGTCGAAAGTTGCAGTTCCACGACCTACTTCGTCTAATAATATTAAAGATTTGTTGGTAGCGTTGTTTAGTATATTGGCTGTTTCTTGCATTTCAACGAGGAATGTACTTTCGCCTGCTGTAATATTATCTTGGGCACCTACTCTTGTGAATATTTTATCTACAATGCCTATTTCTGCTGATTGTGCTGGTACAAAGCAGCCGCATTGTGCGAGTAGTACTATCACAGCTACTTGACGAAGGTAGCTTGATTTGCCGCTCATATTGGGGCCAGTAATGATATGGATTATTTCGTCATCGGGGTTCATTTTGGTAGAATTGGGTGTAAAATTGCTTCCGATAGGTAATAATCTCTCTACTACGGGGTGTCGGCCATCGATAATATTTAGATTATCTGAATTGTTGATTATGGGTTTAGTATAGTTGTATTCGGTAGATACGTAAGCGTAGGATTGTAATGTATCTAATTCTGCTATTGATTGTCCTATAATCTGTATATTATGTGTATATTTGGTTATATTGGTGAGTAGTTCTCTAAATAATGATAGCTCTAGTTCGCTTATTTTGTCTTCGGCAGAAAGTATTTTTACTTCTAATTGTTTTAGTTCTGGTGTAGTGAATCTCTCTGCATTGGTAAGAGTTTGGCGTCTTTCGTAGTATGTAGGAACGTTGTTTAGGTTAGATTTGGTAATTTCAATATAATAACCAAATACGTTGTTGAATGATACTTTTAGATTATTGATGCCTGATTTGGCTCTTTCTTCTTCTTGGTATTTAGCTATTAAGTTTTTGCTTTCAAATTTGGCTTCTATATATGAGTCTAGTTCTAAATTGTATCCTGGTCTGAATATATTGCCTGTGCCTGTTTGGATAGAAGGTTCGTCTTTGATAGCTTTTAAGATAATATCGGTTAATTCTTTGAATTCTAATATATTATCGGCAATATTGGATAAATTGGTAGTATTGGTATTGTAAAGTATTCTTTTGATATCGGGTAATATTTTTAGTGAGCGTCCGAGTGAATTGCAGTCGCGTGGATTAGCTCGTGAAGAGGCAATTTTTGAAATTAATCTTTCAATATCTGCAATTTCTTCTAAACGGGTTCTTAATAGATTTAATTGGATAGGATTGTTTAGTAGCTCTTCTACGCAATCGAGTCTTTGTTGAATTTTATCTATATTTTTTAATGGTTGAGAGAGCCATTTTTTGAGTAATCGGCTGCCCATAGGTGTAATGGTCTTGTCTATGATAGCGAATAGTGTACCGTTAATCCCTATTTCAGAATTTGAATATGTGATTTCGAGGTTACGTCTAGTAGCTGGGTCTAAGGATATAAATTCGTTGGTATTTAATTTTTTAATAGATTTAATCTGATTGATGATACCTAATTGATTTTCGGAGATGTAATTAATTAGGCAGCCAGCTGCTTGTATAGATAGTATGTCGTTGTCTAATCCAAATCCTTTTAGATTAAGTGTATTGAATTGTTTAATTAGTTTGTCGTAGCAGAAATCATAATCGTAGATCCAGTCTTCTACTTTGCTAATAGCTGGTTTGTATGATAGTTTGGCAATTTGATCGGAGAAATTATTCCATTGGTTTTTGCTAACAACTATTTCACTTGGTGCGTATGTTGGTAGTATTTCGATTAGATGGTTGTGTAGTATTTCGGTAACAAAAAATTCACCTGTTGATATATCAGCAAATGCAATTGCGGTGTGTTTTTGGTAGGCATTATCTTTACTATGATATATAGAAGCTATGAAATTATTTAATTTGGTATCTAATAGTTTGTCGTAAAGAGCTACTCCGGGTGTAACTACTTCTACAACGCCTCTTTTTACAATTCCTTTAGCGAGTTTTGGGTCTTCTAATTGTTCACAAACAGCTACTCTGTATCCAGCTTTTACAATTTTAGGTAGATATGCGTCTAATTGGTGGTGCGGAAATCCAGCTAATGGTGTAGGCGCATCGGAGCCTTGACTACGTTTAGTCAGTGCAATACCGCAAACTTTGGAGGTTATAACTGCATCGTTGTCGAAAGTTTCAAAAAAGTCACCCATTCTAAAAAAAAGTATAGTATCAGGGTATTTTTCTTTTATCTGATAGTATTGTTTCATTAGGGGTGTTTGTTTGGAAGGTGTCATTTTTACTCTCTATTATCTCTTGGTATTAGTGCTGGTCCCATTCTGCTCATTATCCAATTAGCGCGTTTGTTAATATAATCGGTAGGATTAGCGGGCGACCATCTTCTTGGATTGGGTAATACTGCAGCCATGAGAGCTGCTTCGCGTCTTGTAATATCTTTGGCGCTTTTGTTAAAGAATTGTTGGGCACCTGCTTCGATGCCATATATACCATCGCCAAATTCTACTACGTTTACATACATTTCCAAAATACGTTTTTTGCCCCAAATAGCTTCTATCATATAGGTAAAGTATGCTTCGAATGCTTTGCGGATATAATTACGTGAATGTAATAGGAATGTATTTTTGGCAGTTTGCATAGATACAGTGGAAGCGCCTCTTTTTTTCTTTCCGTTCATACGTTTGTTGTAAGCTTGTGCGTCGCGTACTGCTCTCCAATCTATACCGCTATGTTTCATAAATCTAGCGTCTTCGCCACCTACAATGGCTTGAAAAACATAGGGAGAGACTTCATTGTAATTAGTCCATACTTTGTGTATTCCTGTAGGCTTTCCTTCCAAAATATTTTCGAAAGC
>JBDHXE010000171.1:0-5159 GCA_039810525.1 Chlorobiota bacterium
TTAAGAGATCCTCAATACTTGAATATACATTATTAATTTCAAACTTATTAGCTATAGCTTTTGCTTTTGGTAATAATTGATCATAAACCCCTTCTAAAATCACATTAGGTAATTTATGATATACAGGTAAATGAAAATTTTGAGCGACGCTGCCCACGCCAATTAAAGCTAATTTCAATTCTTTCATAATACAGTCTGTCAATTTTTATTATTAAATTTATTATGCAATTTTTGAGCCACATAATTTGGCACAAATTCGCTAACATCTTTACCATAACGTGCCAACTCTCTGACTATAGTAGAATTCAAATAAGTATATTTTTCGTTAGGCATCAAAAATATAGTATGTACATCTGGGGCAAGTTTTCTATTCATTAAAGATAATTGGAACTCATAATCAAAATCAGATACAGCTCTTAGACCTCTGATAATAGCAATAGAATTAGTAGCAAATGCCGATTCTACCGTCAACTTATGATGTAATTGAGTAGATACATTCTTAATATGATTAGTGGAATTGATCACCATATCGAGCCGCTCATCTTCATCAAATAATGTAACTTTGCTTGAGTTTTTTGCTATTACTACAATTACTTCATCAAAAATTTTTGATGCTCTCTCTATTACATCGATATGACCTAATGTTATGGGATCGTATGTGCCTGGATAAATAGCTTTTTTTTGCATAAAAAAGGGTTGTCAATTAAAAAGTAATAGACAACCCTATAATAATTTTATTATTAAAAATTATTGATTTTCTGATATTTCCTTTTCAATATCTTCTATTCTGTGTTTAGTCTCTTCAATATTTTTATTTTTTTCTTCAATTCGTGAGTTCATAGCAGATATTCTATTAGTATAATCATTAATAATTACTTCATCACCATTAGATTCTTCTACTTTTTTCTTAAAAGAATCTAATTGTTCAATATCTTTTTTCAATAGTTCAGTTATTCTATCTAATTTATCAACTAAATTTGATTTAATATCAGCTAATTTTGATTTTCTTTCTTCTTTTCTATTAGAGAAGAATTCTTCTTTCTTCTTATCAAATTGACTGAATGCTTCGCGGATACGTGCAAATAACTCAGAGCGTTGCTCTTTCTTTAATTTTACGATTTTAACTTCACTCTGCACAGTGATCATTGTTTCGCGAATTAGCTTAAAATCAGTTACACCTAACACCAAAGCGAAGCAATCATCCACCTTTTGAGATAATTTAGTGTAATTTTCGTTGCATTCATTTTCATATTCAGATCTATCAATAGATTGTTTAGAATTAAGCACCTCAAACACAGCTCTTATTTGAGCATACAATTCATCTCTTTGTTCTCTTCTAAGTTTTACACCTTTAATCGCATTCTGAGCATTTATTAATTGTTCTCTCGCAGCAGTAAATTCTTCTGTATTTTCGGCAAATGAAATAGCATCGCCTACTATTTTTTGTAATTTTTTATAATTTTCAGCAGTTTCACCATCAAAATTATTTCTATCATCATCTTGTCTTTTGTTTACGTCTTCGAATGCAGATCGAATAACTTGAAACAATTCTTCTCTTTGCTCTCTCTTTAACTTTTTGCCTTTTATCTCATTTTGTGCTTTTATTAACTCTTCTCTTGATTTAGTATAAATAGGAGAAGTCTTAGAGAAATTAACTGCATGCTCTACTATAGCTTTTAGGCTATGATAGTTTTCGATACATTCCATTTCATAATTTTCACGTTCTTCCATTTGTCGTACAGACAGATTATCAAAAGCATCGTTGATTAATTTAACTAACTCATCTCTATGAGATCTTTTCAAACGTAGATTTTTAAATAAATCTTGAGCTCCAAGTAATGACTCTCTTGCTTGTTTGAAATCCTTCATATCTTTGGCTGTACCTACAGTTGCCCTTACTTTATCAATTACATTGTTGTAATTTTCAAAACTTTCTTTTTCTATTTTTTCTACTTCTTCGGTTTGTCGTTTGTTTACAGATTCAATCGAAGAATTAATAATATCAAGTAAGTGATTATTATCTTCCTCTTTTAGAAATAGTCCCTTTAATTTATCTTTTGATATATTTAAACGATTCCTAATTTCTCGCCAATCATTGCTTTCATTGGCGTAAGTAATATTTTGATTAATCTCATCTTTTATGACATTCAATGTTTCGTCATATTTTGCTTGAGAATTATACTGTGAAAGATTGTCTCCAGTCTGAGGAGTTATCACATTTTCGTTTGTATTGTGAACTTGTTCCATATCCATAAGTTCCTATTTATTGTAATAAAATTCCAAAAAGTTAATTAATATTGTTTTTAATAGCATTTCCTGCATTATCACTTTTCATTGCAATGAGAGCATTGTAAGCTTGTTTGCTAATTGGAGGCAATTCGATACCTTTTACTATTTGATCTAATTCCTCACCATCTAATATTTCTCTTTCTAATAATAATTTAGAAGTCTTATGCAACATATCTATATTGTCGGTTAGAAGCTCTTCAGCTCTTTCCATAGCTTTTGTTAAAATTCTTCTAACCTCTGCATCTATTATCTGAGCAGTTTCTTCGCTATGATCTCTCGATTTGCTAAAATCTCTACCTAAGAAAACTTCGTTTTGATCTGAATTGAAAGTTACAGGGCCTACTACATCGCTCATACCCCATTCACAAACCATTTTGCGGGCTATTTGAGTGGCACGCATTAGATCATTAGAAGCACCAGTACTCATTACATTAAATACTAATCTTTCAGCAGCACGTCCAGCCATTAATACTACTAGTTGATCATCAAAATATTCTTTTGATTTAGAATAAAATTCTTCGCTTGGAAGGTGCCAAGTGAGCCCTAATGCTCTTCCACGCGGTATTATTGTTACCTTATGGACTGGGTCTGCATAAGTCAGAAATTTACCTGCTAGAGCGTGTCCCATTTCATGATAAGCAGTCATTTCTTTCTCTTTTTCACTGATTACCATACTTTTACGCTCTACGCCCATTATCACTTTATCTTTTGCATTTTCAAAATCATACATAGTTACTTTATCGCTATTTCTACGAGCTGCCAATAATGCTGATTCGTTTACAATATTAGCTATATCAGCTCCACTCAATCCGGGTGTGCCTTTAGCTAATACCTCTATATCTACATCTGAACCGAGAGGTATTTTACTTGTATGAACTTTAAAAATACCCTCTCTACCTTTTATATCAGGTCTATCTACTACTACCTGTCTATCGAACCTACCGGGCCTCAATAGTGCGGGATCTAGTACATCTGGTCTATTAGTAGCTGCAATTACAATTACGCCACTATTTTGCTCGAAGCCATCCATTTCAACTAACAACTGATTAAGTGTTTGTTCTCTTTCATCATGACCACCTCCCAGCCCAGCTCCACGATGGCGCCCTACAGCATCTATTTCATCAATAAATACAATACAAGGAGCATTTTTCTTAGCTTGCTCAAATAAATCTCTTACCCTACTAGCGCCAACACCTACAAACATTTCAACAAAATCTGCTCCTGAAATACTAAAAAAAGGAACATTTGCTTCGCCTGCTACTGCACGTGCTAACAAAGTCTTTCCAGTACCGGGAGGTCCTAATAATAACGCACCACGAGGAATTTTGCCACCTAATTTTTGAAATTTTGATGGTTCTTTTAGGAATTCGATTACTTCTTGTAATTCATATTTAGCTTCATCAGCTCCAGCTACATCATTAAAAGTAACTCTTGAGCTACCCTCGTTTAGCATTTTTGCTTTAGATTTGCCAAACGAAAATATACCCTTACTACCACCATTGGTACCACTCATTCTTCTCAAAAAGAATATATATACACCTATTAATAAAATCCAAGGTAAATACGAAATAACAATACTCCAAAATTCATCATTACTATTTTCGTATGTCCAAGTAATACCTTTTTCAGCCCAAACTTTTTCAGTTTCAGAATCCAATACCCCCAATTTAGTTGTAAATCGAGTAATAGATCGGTCGTTTCCTTCTATATTTAGAGTGATAGGCTGTTTGAGCAGCCCTCTAAACTCATAATCATTCAATTGAGACTTGCTTATAGTAGCTTCTTTTATCATATCCTCATTTAGGAATCTCTGATATTGAGTATAAGTAATAGGCCATTCATGTCTCTGAGTGCCCTGCAAAAAAATGTATACTATAAATATACCAGATGCTATCACAAACCAAAGCATAAGATTTTTTGATATATTATTAGGTGGCATTTTACCATCTCCTAATTTTCTAAACTCATTAAAAGGATCTTTTTTATTATTTGGCGATTCTGCCATTAATATTCTCCTATCTTTCAAATTTTATATTATATTTATTTTATGACGATTTAATTATAGCTAAATTTTGTTAAGTGTAACTAAATTGGTGAGTATTAATTTGATTTGTTGTTTTGATTATATAATTTAATTCTAAATTATATTTTGTTTTTATATCAATTTTTAAAAATTAGTAAATTTTTGTCCCAATATATTATTACTATTTAATTTCAAATCTTACCTTCATCTATTACATAGATATCTTTCAATTCACGGCCATATTGGCAATAGTCCATTCCATATCCAATTACAAAAAGATCTGATATTTCAAAGCCGATGTATTTAACATCTACTTGTTTGATACGAGCATTAGGTTTAGATAAGAAAGTTACCACTTCTAACGAATTAGGCTTTTTTTGCCATAATTCTTTTGTCAAACTATCGATAGTAAGCCCTGTCTCTACTATATCTTCGACTATGATTACATCTTTGCCTGCAAAGTCTGTATCAAAATACTCTATCTCAACATTACCAGTGCTCTTCAGTCCCCCTAAATAGCTTTTAGCACTTATTATAGACATCGTACACCCTAAATTGATTTCGCGCATAAGATCTGTTGCAAAAAACATAGCGCCACGTAAAACTACTAAAAATATAGGTTTCTTAACTGCATAATCTGTATTTATCCTATTAGCTAATTCCAAAACTTTGGTTCTAATCTGATTCTGTGTTATTAATATCCTAAATTGTTTATCTAATATTGTAATATTCTCTTTCAATTTATACGCCTATTATTTTTTATCATTTTTAATAAGTACTGCTTTAATTACCTTTTTAGCGTCCTTTTTAATTTTAAATTTCTCTGAAATACGTTTGCCAATTATCC
>JBDHXE010000172.1:0-5043 GCA_039810525.1 Chlorobiota bacterium
CATTATTGATTTTAGATAACCTTAAAATGCCGGGATTACCTGCTGTAGTTTTTGATATAGACGAAACAGCTTTATCTACACTAAATTATAGCTTACAATACGATTTAGGATTCGAAAGTGAATCATGGAATAATTGGATACTTACTGCTTCTGCACCTGCTAACAACGAAGTGAAGAGATTGTATGATACACTTATCAATAGAAATATTAAAGTGATATTTTTAACTGGTAGAAACGATAAGCAATACGAAGCTACAATTCAGAACCTAAAAAATGTTGGTTATAATCAATTTGATACGTTAATATGTAAAACACCAGAGTTCAAAGGAATGAAAGCAATAGACTACAAAACCGAAATAAGGAGAAGACTATCTCAACACTATAATATAATTGCTTCGGTGGGCGATCAATGGAGTGATCTAGATGGCGGTTATACTATTATGAAAGTTAAGCTACCCAATATATTTTATTATTTAAAATAAAAAACTCCATTCTATAAATATAAAATGGAGTTTTCTAATATATCCTCAAAAACAGATAATTAAGCAACTATTGTATCATTCCTATCTGGACTAAGAGATAAGATAGTAACCTTAGCACCTACATAATCTTCTATAATTTTAATATAATCCATAGTTTGCTTTGGTAATTTACCAAAAGAATCTATTCCTTTCAATGACTGTTTCCAACCATCAACTTCAATATACTTACACTCAATTTTATTCAAAGTAGGTATATCAATAGGGAAGTGTTTCAGAGGTTTGCTATTCACGTGATATTCCGTACACACATTTATCTTATCTAAGCCATCTAATACATCAATTTTAGTAAGAGCAATTTCATTAATACCGTTTACCATTACAGAATATTTAAGAGCTACCAAATCGAGCCAGCCACATCTACGTGACCTACCAGTGGTAGCACCATATTCTGCACCATGATTACGCAAATACTCTCCCATTTCATTATTAAGCTCACTTGGGAATGGACCATTGCCTACACGAGTAGTATATGCTTTTGTAATACCAATTATTCTAGAAATAGACGTTGGCGGTATTCCTAAGCCAGTACATGCACCACCAGAAGTAGGGTTAGAACTAGTTACAAAAGGATAAGTGCCATGATCTACATCCAACAGCGCACCCTGAGCTCCCTCTACAATAATTTTTTTACCCTCATTAATTGCATTATTTAACAAAGAAGTTGTATCAGTAATATAAGGATCTACAAGCTTGTCGAAATTAAGATAAGTCTCTACTATTTCGTGCTCATTCAATTGTTCGTGAGAATAAATCTTCTCAAATAATTGGTTTTGCTCAATAATATTCTTTCTTAATTTGTCTTCAAAAGTAGCTCTATCTAATAGATCTACTATTCTAATACCAACCCTCCTATACTTATCTATATATGATGGGCCAATACCTCTACCAGTAGTGCCAATAGCATCTTTAGAATTTTCCTCTCTAATTTTGTCCATCATTTTATGATATGGCATTATTAAGTGAGCTTTGTGAGAGATAAATAGCCTTCCTTGCACATTGATGCCATTGTCTTGAAGCATTTTAATTTCGTTCATTAGTGCAATGGGGTCAATAACAACTCCATTTCCAATTATACATTTGACCTTGGGGCTTAGAATACCCGAAGGTATTAAGTGCAAAATGTATTGTTTACCACTAATTACAATAGTATGACCAGCATTTGCACCACCTTGATAACGAGCTACAAAGTCTGCATCTTGACTAATTAAATCTACTATTTTACCTTTACCTTCATCGCCCCATTGAGAGCCAACTACTACAGTTACATTTTTCATTTATTTATTTTGAATATATTAATAATATTTCATCTAAATTTAAATTAAGTTTAAATACATCTTCTAAATGTGTCATTTTAAATAATTTCATCATTTTATTATTAGAATTGATAATATAAAAAGGTATATCTTTTCGCGACAAATTATTATGAGCCCCTGCCAACATACCCAGCCCAGTACTATTCATCAATTCTACATTAAGTAAATCGATAACTATTGCTTTTGGGAGATGTTCCAAAATATCATTTAATAAATTAGTAAAAGACATTGCTTCTTCCCCAGAAACAATAAATTGTGGCAGAGATATTACTGCCACAATTCCATTGATAATTTTATAATCAAAATATAGAGTATTACTCATAACTACTTCGCTGTAGATAATGATGAATTTAATTTTTCACTACCTTTTCTTTCAGAATTATACCAAATTACAAAATTACTTGCTATAAACCATGATGAATATGTTCCTATTACTATACCTACAAACATAATAAAAGAAAAACTTTGTAATACAGGACCACCAAAGAATATAAATATAGCTAATACACCAATAGTAGTAGCACCAGTGTTGATGGTTCTTGTCAATACTTCATTGATAGATAAATTAACTAATTTATAAAAATTTAATCCCTTATGTTTGTCTTTATTTTCTCTAATTCTATCAAATACTACCACTGTGTCATTAACCGAATAACCAATTACAGTTAATATACCAGCAATAAATCCTTGATCTACCTCTAACGATAAAATACCTAAATGATGGAATAATATAATAACTCCAAGAGTAAATAATACATCATGCACCAAAGCGATAATAGCACCTACACCGAAAGCAAAATCAAATCTAAAAGCTATATATATAAGCATTGCAAGAGCCGAAAATAACACAGCCCACAACGCGTTAGCGAACATTTCTGCACCAATCTTTGGTCCAATTTTATCTACCTTTATTACCTTGAATACATTAGAGAAATCACCTTTCAAATGATCTGTAATTTTTTCTACTATATTAGGAGAATTACCAACGCGAATCAAGAATTGATTGCTAGCGCCGTATGATTTTAGTTCTAATCCTGATATATCTAATTTATCTAAAGATGCCCTAACTTTAGTAATAGGAGTATTGTCATTGAATTCAATACCAATCTCATTACCACCTTTAAAATCTATACCTAATGGAGGCGGGATGACAAAAAAAGCTATCAATGCTATTAAATTTATGGTAATTGAAATTATTGTAAACATTTTTCTCTTACCAACAAAATCTATATTAGGTGTTTTAAAATATTGCATTTTTATTTCCTATTTAATTATTCAAATTAATTAGATGTTAATTTTGGCTGACCAAAACTAAATTCATTCTTACCATTACTTGACATTAGTTCGATTATTGCTCTTAATACCATAACACCAGTAAATAAGTTAGTAATCAAACCAATAAGCAATGTAGTAGCAAAACCTTGTATAGGTCCAGAAGCCAATGTCATTAATATGAATGCAGTAATTGCAGTAGTAACGTTACCATCTATAATAGCTGACATAGCCTTACCAAAACCTTCATCAATTGCCGATCTCAAAGATCTTCCACGTTCTAATTCTTCCCTTATTCTCTCGAAAATCAGTACATTGGCATCCACTGCCATACCCATAGTCAAAGCAATACCAGCAATACCAGGCAGAGTTAAAGTACCTTTCATAGAAGTAAGAATAGCCAAAATCAAAGCAGTATTAATAATCATTGCTATATCAGCAACTAAACCAGCTTTGTTGTAATACATAAACATATAAATAATTACAAAAAGCATAGCTATAAGAGATGCTCTAAGCCCGATATCAATAGAATCCTGACCCAATGATGGTCCAATTACTCTTTCTTCTACTATCGAAACAGGAGCTTTCAGAGCACCAGCTTTCAATATAACTTCCAATAATCTTGCTTCTTCAGTATTTGAGCTACCAGAAATTTGTGAACGTCCACCAGTGATTTTAGATTGCACTACCGGTGCAGAATATACTCTGTCATCTAACACTATGGCTATTCTTTTCTTCAAATTAGCACCAGTAATTCTTGCCCACTTTTCAGCACCTTCATCATTCATTGTCATATTGACTACAGGTGCATTAGTTGTAGGGTCAAATGATTGAGAAGCATCTACAACCACATCACCAGTTAACTCTGGGTCTTTCTTCAAGCAATAGAAATCAAATACTTCTATATTGTTTGCTTTTTGTATTCTTTTATCTGGTTTAGCATCAATAGCTACCTTCAAATCCAAAGGAATAAAACTTTTAATTTCGGGACGATTTAAAATTTCTAAAAATTTATCCATAGAATCCTTCTGAATCTTAAAATTAAATTCACCCACTTCTGGAATTTGATCCGTTGTATAAAAGAAAGGAGTCCAATTTGCATTCTCTTGAGGAGGAATATAGTAAGTAGTAAACAATGAAGTGAATGGATGATCCTTTAAATGCTTTTCTTGTACTTGTTTTTCAGATAAGCCTTTATATGGATCGTTTGTATCAGCTTTGTTAGAATTTGATTTACCAGAATCTGCCTTGCTTGTATCTGCAGCAGTAGTAGCTTTGCTCGAATCAGCAATATCACCTTTTTTAACTACTTCTGCTTCCTTGTGTGTAGTATCAACTACTGCTGTATCAATAGTATTCACTGCACTTGCGCTCTTACCTTTAGATAAAAACTTATCAATTTTTCCAAAAGCACGAACTATTTCTGCATTATTTCTAACTAAATTAAATTCCAAACGAGCAGTAGTAGAAATCAATGCTCTCATTTGCTCATTATTTTCCACACCCGGCAATTCTAAAATGATTCGATTATTACCTACTTTCTGAATATTTGGCTCTGATACACCATATTGATCAATTCTTTGTCTTAGTACCTCTGCAGCTTGATCAATTGCATCTTTAGCATCTTTTTTTAACTTTTCGACAATTTTATCTTCAGAAGCATCACGAATATTACCTACATCAAAATAAGAAATTAATGTTTTACCCTTGGGTCTAGCAATATCATTAAAATTCTTTAAGAAAACATCAATAGTTTCATTATCAGAATTCTTTACATCTTCTTTAGTTTTATCTAAAACTTGCTGAAATGTTTCATCAATTGATTCATTTTGTGCAGATTCTTCAATTAATTTTACTACATCAACTTCCATTGTAACATACATCCCGCCTTTAAGATCAAGCCCCAATTTCAATGC
>JBDHXE010000173.1:0-4987 GCA_039810525.1 Chlorobiota bacterium
ATAATCGAAGCAGCTGCTATAGACATATATTTAGAATCGCCTTTTATGATAGTTTTATATTTATATTCATTAGAATAAAAATAATTACCGTCAATAAATGAAATATCAGGAATTATTTTAAGGCTTTTAATTGAATCATTCATTGATTTGACTGCTGCTTGTAGAATATTGATTCTATCAATTTCATAATTATCAACTAAATGATAAGAATAGTTCGAGCAATTATTAATAATCAATTTAAAGGCTTCTTCCCTACTTTTAAAATTTAATTTTTTGGAATCATTGATAGTACTACCGTCAAAATCTATTGGTAAAATTACACTCGCACCTACCACAGGACCAGCAAGGCAACCTCTCCCAGCTTCATCTGACCCAGAAAATATACCATTTCTGTTAAAAATATCTATTTCTTCTAAAGAAAATTGCATTACTTCAACTTGATGCTATAATATTATTATTTCTCAATTAATTTGATAAATTCGTTCCTAAGATTAATATCATCTAATAAGTATCCGCGCATTACAGAAGTAGTCATCAATGAGTCTTCTTCGGGCGATTGCACTCCACGAGCAATCATACAATAATGTTTCGAATTAATAACTACTCCTAAAGCTTTAGGTTTAAGCAAATTTTCAATATAATCCGCTATTTGCTCACCAAGTTCCTCTTGTATTTGACCTCTTCTCGAAAACCAATTTACTATTCTTGTAAGTTTTGATACACCGATTACATATTTATTAGGTATATATCCTATACTTGCTTTACCTGAAATAGTCTGCCAGTGATGAGAACAAACACTCATAACTGGAATTCCTTTACTAATTACAAGATTATTTACCTTATTTCTATTTGGGAATACTGCTAATTGTGGTGGCTGACTATATCTACCTTTAAACAATTCATTAACATACATCTTAGCAATTCTTTTAGGTGAATTTTTAGAATTAGGATCATTCCGGGAAATTCTTAATATGTCAAACACTTCCTCAAATTTTTGTTCTAATTGAGCTAGCATAACGTCTTTTTCATCTGAAGTTAGCGGAAAATTCCCATTTGCATCAAAATTCTCAAATCCTAAAGAATTATATTTAGGAAATTGTTCTTCCTTTACTACTTCGTCATATCTGATTTTTTCATTGGATATATATTGTCTCTCTATATTACTCACAATTATTTACCATTTTATTTATTTACTAAATATTTTAATATCTACCTTGTCGCCAAAATATTCTACATAACTTGTAGGAGTTTCGTACAATTTAATTTTATATAATTTGCCATCTGATATTTTATTGGCTAATACCTCCCAGAATTTGATCGCGAGATTCTCAACAGTCGGAATAATACCTAAAAGAAAATCAACATCATAATTTAAATGCTTATGATCTACCTTAGAAAATATTTCTTCATCAATAATTCTTTTAAGCTTTTTAAGATCAATTACATATCCAGTATCAGGATTTGGTAATCCAGATACAGTAACTTCTAAAACGTAATTATGACCATGCCCATTTATATTGTTACATTTATCATAAATACTATCATTTAATTCATTGCTATAAGAAGGGTTAAACAATCTATGTGCAGCTGAAAATGTAACTTGTTTTGTAATATATAACATATTATAGCATTAGGTTAATTAATAAATACAATTTTAGACGTCTTATAGTTTTTAATATTTATAATAGTTAAAATGAATAGATTTTTAAAATTTTACTTTCCAATTATATTTATTACTTTAGTTTCTTGCTCATCAATTAAGAATAATGACAATAGAAACAATAAAGATAATAGTAGTATATTAGTTATTAACAATAATTACATTAATAAGTTAGAATTTGATGCTAATTTTTATGTTAAGTCAAGTTTTGGAGAATTTAATCTTAATGGAGATGTAAGAATAGAAAACGACAATAAAATTAGTGTAGATCTATTTGGACCGTTTGGAATTAATGTAGCTAAAATATATTCTGATACCTCTCAATTGATAGTATATAGTATATTCGAGAATATTGTTTATACTGGCAAACCGACAGAGGATAATATTTTTAAAGCAACTGGTATGTATTTATCAGTAAACAACTTAATTAGAGCTATGCGAAGTGAGTTGCTTTTTCCAAGTAATGAATATCAAAAAGATGCAATTTTAGATAAAGGCACTCTCTACAAAAGAATTGATAATAGAAAATTCGCAGATTATGCCTTGGTAAACGATCTAAATTCTATTAAAGAATATCAAAGAAAAGGTTCAGAAAATACTACTATGGTAAGAATATTTATGGATGATTATATTGTCAATAAAGATTATAAAATAGCAAAATCACTTAATATTAATTTACCAAATAACGACTTTATTATCAAATATTTATCAGATAATATTAAAGTAAATAATGAAGCTAAACTACCACAAAAATTTAATATCCCAAATAACGCTAAAATCATTAATTTAAACTAATAACAACATATAAATGAGATATTACTTTATATACACTATATTATCTATCATTATTATTAATCATTTAAATGCACTGTCTCTTGAATACTTGGATATTATCTCAATTGTTCAAAACGACACGGTATCTCACAATACCCAAATATCAAAAATAGATTCAATCAATTTATCATCTAAGAGAACTAAAATGCTTGATAGAGTATCTAATAGTGGTTTAGATTCTATTATTAGCTATAAAGCTAAGGATAGTATTATATTTGAAGCTAAAACTAAAAAGATGAAATTGTTCAATAATGCAAATATTAATTATAAAAATCAAATTATTGAGGCAAATCAAATCACAATCTCCTTTGAAGAATCTATTTTAAATGCAATTTCGGCAATAGATTCCAATAAAAAATATATTGGTGTTCCTAAATTTGTAGATAACGGAGAAGATTTCCATGGGCAATCTATTAATTTTAATTTTAAAACTGGTAGAGGTATAATCAATTTAGGCGAAACAGAGGTAAATCAACAATTCTATTTTGGTGAAAAAATAAAAAAAATCAATGAAAGTACTTATTATATAAGCAATGGATATTTTACAACGTGCGACAATCCTCAGCCACATTTTCATTTTGGTTCATCAAAAATGAAGGTTATTAATCAAGATAGAGTATTATTAGATCCATTAGTTTTTTATATTGAAGATTTACCAGTCTTTATGGTACCTTTTGGGCTATTTTTTCCAAGCTCAGGAGGTCGTCAATCTGGCTTAATGATCCCTTCGTTTGCATTTTCAAAATCCAGAGGTGTAGTATTCCAAAATTTAGGTTTCTACTGGGCTGCTTCAGATTATTGGGATACTCAATTAAAAACTGATTTGTATTCTAAGGGTGGGTTTATGCTGAAAAATAGTACCAGATGGACTCAAAGATATAGCTTTAATGGTAATTTTGATATAGAATATGGTCAAACAAGGAATAATGTAGATCAAGATTATGCTACAAATTGGAAATTTGTTTTGAACCATACTCAAGATTTTACTCCCTTTGATAAGTTAGTAGTGAATTTGAATTTTTACTCTGCAAATTTTAATAGAAATACACTGACTAATAACAACGATTACATTACTCAATCTATTCGTTCATCAGCTTCGTATTCCAAACAATTTTATAATGGTACCTCTTTAGGTCTTTCTTATGAGAGAGAGCAAAATATAATCAATGATGAATATACTCAGTCTTTTTCGGGTAGATATAATTTACCAAGTAAGAAAATCTTTAATTCTTTGACTGATTTGCCAAGGTGGATGAAAGATATTACTTTTAATTATTCTGTAAATGCTAGATATAATAATTCAAAACAACAAATAACTAATTATACTCGTAATCCAATAGATTCAAATGTAACTGATACTCTTAAATCATATAATTATAATCATAGTCAACGCATAGATCATAGCCCTTCAATTAATATTTCTCCCAAATTGGGAAATTTTGTTTTTAGACCATTTATTAATTTCAGCGTGAGCAACTTTTTTAGAAAAATTAATAAAACTTACAATCCTTCTGATTCTTTAATAAGAGCAGATACAAGCATGGGATTTTACACTGACTATACCTACGGAGTCGGATTCAACATCTCAACATATTTATATGGGGTTTTTGATGATAATAAAAAATTATTTGGATTAATTAAAGCAAGTGATATTGGGATTAAAGCTTTTAGGCATACTTACAATCCAACTATAGGGTGGTCTATGCGGCCTGATCAATCTACTAATGCAGAACTATTTGGCCAATATTACAATATTGCTTCCAAACAACAAGTCTTATATTCAAGATTCGAATTAGATGGTGGTGGCATTGCATCTCGAAGATTTTCTAGTGCTATTAATTATTCTGATGTACATAGTTTCGAAATCAAAGTAGCACAAGGTGATACTTTGCCTGATAAAAATCTAGAATTATTAAAGGTAAATCTCAACACTTCTTATGATTTCGCTAAAGATAGCATTAAATTAAATGATTTAAATATGCAATTCCGTTCACCAGCACTTAAATTTATTGATTTTAATGGTTCTGCTAATTTTAAATTTTATGATGAAATTCTAATTAAAAATTATGATTCGATTAAAAATGATTATTCCTATCATTATACTACTACAAATAATTTCCTTTTTTCACAAGGAAAAGGCTTATTCAGGATATCAAGTTTTTCCTTGAGTTTAGGGACAAGTTTTAATTCAAATGGGGTTCAATTAACTGAAGAATCGCCTAAGGATAGCTCACTAATTAGTAATGATTCTCTGGCTTACGGGGAAAGATTTTCTAAACGTCAGTTTGATGATAGATCAAATTATGATTTTTATGGTGATAGCTCTCCGGGTTATACATCCTTTAGTTTCCCGTGGTCAATTAATTTGAGCTTATATTATTTATATAATAGACCATCTATAGATCCATCAACCTTTAACGAGACTATTGATTTTAGAATATCTGGCTCGTTAAAATTGACAAATACTTGGAATATTAGTTTTAGCGGCGGATA
>JBDHXE010000174.1:0-4964 GCA_039810525.1 Chlorobiota bacterium
GATAGAGACGAATGATCCGCGTAGTTATAGCCCATTGTATTTTGTGCCTTGGTTTGTTATGTTGTTGGTATCGGTATATGGGTTGTGGCAATCGAAGTGGAGTAGGTATAGTGATTATGTATTGTTGTTGTTTATATGTAATGTATTAATTGTTTTTATATTTTTTGCTATTCCTCGATTTCAAATTTTGTTTAAGGTGGTTTTGGTGCCATATTATGCTTATGGTATTTTGATGTTGTATAATAGATTGGTAGGTGGCAAGGGTGTTGTTGTTTTGTGATGTGGTATTGTGTATAATTGTATGTAAGTTGGTGTTTGTTCGTCTTAGTTGAGTGATTTGTTGTTTTTATTTTTGATTTATATTTAGTTAAAGATAGAAGAGTTGTATTTTTTTGTATTATTATATAAGGATTAGTTGTGTATGAAATTATTAAATGTATTGATGGTGATTGGTATTATGGTAATGATGGTGGTATCGGGTTATTCGCAGGAAGGTAGCAAAGCTGTAGTGGGTAAGTATGATATTAATCAATGGTTTGAGAAGATAGGTATGGATATGAGTAATGTTGAAAAGTATGTACCAAATGATTCTGTAATATCTTTGCTTAAGCCAATAGTTAAGGAGCAGGGTATTAGTTTTATAATTATAGCTGGCTCGTGGTGTAAGGATTGTAAGAGTGAATTGCCTAAGATAGTATCAATTTTGAATGAGTTGGGTATAGATAAGTCTAAGGTACCTGTATATGGTTTGGATAAGGATTTTTATGATCCATCTTTTATTGCTAAGAAGATGCTTATTAAGAAGGTGCCAACTCTGATAGTAACTTATCAGAATGAGGAGATGAGCAGAATAGAGGAATTTCCTAAGAAGGGTAGTACTTGGGAATTAGATATTTTGAAGATGTTTCAATAGAAGCAGTATCTAAGACCTATCCCTATTGATAAAGAAATAGCGGATTTGGTTTGTTGGGTTCTATCAAAAATCCAATTGAAGTTGGTGTCGTTTTGTAGGGCAAATTGGTATATTGCCCCGATATCAGCGTTTATTGCTATCTGTGGGTGAATTTTGTATTCGTAGCCTATTCCAATTCCGAGGTTGATTAGTTTTTTTATTTTGTTGTCGATGATTTTGTATTTTACATCGTTTATTGTTTTGTATGTTGTGTTTTTGTCTTGCATATACCAGAATGAAGCTCCTGTGAGCCAATAGAGCCTTTGATTTGATTGTTTTGTTAGGTTGTTTTGGTATTCTGCCCCTATGTTGCCAATGAGGTATAGATCGTCTGGTGGGGTATCGGAGTTGTAGAATACTAATGTTCCAAATTTGAATGCGTCTTGTGGGTTTAGCTCTATTTGGTAGTTTATGATACCGCCGCTGATATTGGAGAATCCAAGTCCAGCTTGATGTTTTGGGTATAGGCTTTGGGCAGCAATTATTGATGGTATAAATATAATGATGATAAGTATTAGTTTATTCATTGTTATTTTGGTATTCGAGTATAAGGATAGATGTATCGCCATATTTTTTTTCTTTTAATATATTGAATTTGGATGGGATATTGATTTTAATATTGTATCCGAATTCTACTATAAGTAATCCATCGTCTTTAAGCATATTATTGTGTATTATATTGTCTAAAATTTTGTGGTATAGGTCTTGAAAGCATGGTGGATCGAAGAATATTAGGTCGAATTGGGTGTTGGTGTCAGGATTGTAATTTTGGGTGAATTTAATAGCGTCGTAGTTAATAATTTTGTAGTATTGTTTGTCTATATTGAGTGTATTCATAATATCTTTGATAATGGAGCATACTTTGGGGTTATCTTCTATTAATGTGCAATTGGTGGCTCCTCTACTTATTGATTCGATAGCAAAGGCTCCAGTGCCAGCGCAAATATCTAATACTGCAATAGAATCGAAGTCTATTAAATTATTAAGTATATTGAATAGACTCTCTCTTACTAGTTCGGAAGTAGGTCTTATAGTGTTTGGTAATTTTTTAGAGAAAGTCCTACCTTTTAGATTGCCACCTACTATTCGCATAATTTATACATCTATTAGTTGGTGCCATCTTTTCAGCCCGCTACCTATGCAGGGTGGATATATATGAAATGTGCGAGAGCAGTATTCGGTATGCCTTTTGTCGAGATTGGTGCTCATCATTCTAAATGGGTTTAGTCTTTTTGCTTCCATTATTCCGATTACCATAGCTGTCTCCCATAGGTTTAATGATATATTGCGTGTGAGTGAAGATCCGTAGAAATAGCATGCATCTACATTGTCTATGACTGTATCTTGAATTTTGGTATATTCGTTTTCGGTAGCTTCTCCAATTTTGTTGGGATCGGAAATAGAGTTTATGTTGTAATATAGTGTTTTGCCATTTTTATGAATAGTAAAATCGAGAAATTGGCCTTGGTATCCTATTATCATTATGGTTTTTTCTCTCATTTCGGGATAATTAAACATAAATGAGCTATATGCGGCAAATTGTGAAATTTCGAAGTTATCTATTCGGAGGTTATATTTGGCGAATAGTTTGTTTATAAAGTCTAGATCGCTTTTTAATATCATCATCCCTACCATTGTTTGATTGCCTGATTTTGGGGCTACAATAGGTGCCAGCTTTACATTAAAGTTTTCGAAACTAAATTCGGGGTATGCTTGTCTAAGTTCAAGATTAACAAGTTGTTTAAGTTGATCTTGTTTGAAATTGGGCTGTGCAGGGAATTTAGTTATAAATATACTTTCGGCAGGTAGGGTGATAGTGGTTCTATCTGGTGTGAATGTAATTTGTGAAAGAATTGCTTCTAATTCTGATATAGCTAATTTGGATTGTTCGCTATTTTGGTTTTCTAAATCTAAGTGGTGATCGGTAGATTCGATAAAAATGAGTGTAGCTCTATTGTCTTCTACTTTGGTAGCAGTTAAGTAAATTCTATCGATATTTAAATAGACAGATAGAGTGGTATTGCTCATAATTATTGCTCAAATGATCTTTTGAATAGGTCGTAAATTGCTTTTTTTGCATTATCTTTTATAATTCTTGTGCCAGTACCTGTAAAATGAGTTTTGCTAATAACGGGTTCACTATGGCTAATCCAATTTTCGCTATCCCATTTGAACCAGCGGTTTTCGTCTTGGTCGAATACGTATAGTGGTTTGTTGCAAATTTTAGCAAATTCGGCTCCCCAGCCTGTTCCACCTTTTACTGTTTTGTCGTCTAAAATTTTGCCTATTACGAATATTTCTTGCCCATTATTTATTTGGTACCATATTGATTGTAGTATTTTTCTAAAGGTAGGTGTTTCGGGGTATTTTCTGTTCATTAATTTAGATGTATAAGCTAAGCTAAAATCGCCTTGTTTTAATTCTTCATGGTTTAGAATTCTAAGTCCGCGAGTGCGTGATACATCGTGGTCATCGAAAGAAAAGTTGACTTCTTCGATTCCAAATTGTTCTGCAATAGAGCCAAATTCGTATTCTGCTCCTACTGCTGCGCCGCTAAATAGTATAGCATCTTTTTTAGCAATCATTTTATTCCCATTATTAATTTAACTTTTATATGACAAAGTGGTATTACGAATATTGTTGTTTTTTAGTATTAATAATATAATTAATAAAGGGTTTAGTGGTAAATATACTGAGTGATAATTATCTAAATATACTTATGTTTGTATTTTGCTATTTTATAATTTATTATAATGATTAAAGTTGTAACACTTTTATTTGTATTGTTGATTGCTCTCAATAGCAGCAATGTTATGGCTAATAGTACTCGGGTGGACAGCTCTGTGATCAGGCAGGTCAAATCTATTTTTAATAATGGTTTTAAATTAAATAAAAAAAGGGGAACTGGTATAGATATATATGCTGATTCCATTTTGAAAATATCGGAAGAATATCATTATATTAAGGGTTATGGGGCTGCTTATGAGTTGTATGCTTTGAATTACCGAAATCAATTGAATTATATTAAAGCTAATGAATATTTTAACAAGTCTTTGTCAATGTATGAGAAGAGTAAGGATACTTTTAGTATTGCTATGATACATAATCAATTGGGTATTTTGTATAAGATGTTATTTCTTTATGATAAGAGCATTTCTCATTATTTGAGTGCAATTAAGTTATATAATTTGATTAATAATAAGGAGGATGCAGCAAAGACTTTGTATAATATTTCTAATATTTATATTAGAATTAAGAATTATGATAAGGCTTTTGAGTATTTAGATAAGGCACTAGGTATATTTGTTGTAACTAATGATACTGTAGGGTTGGCTCTGGCAAAGATTAATTTATCGAGGATTTATGATGAGAATAAAGATTATGCAAGGGCAGATAAGTTGCTTGATGAAGCTGAGATATTGGTAAAGAAGAGTGGTTATACTGCTGGGGATATAATGATATTGGCGGGTAAAGGTCATATTTATGAGGTTAAGAAGAATTATGAGTTGGCAAAGAGATATTATTTGGAGAGTTATAATAAAAGCAAGGATAATAATTTGTCTGGTAATATGCTGCAAATAGGTAGTTATTATGCTATGTTGATGGTGAAGTCAGGCAAACCACTGGAAGCTATTCGATTTTTGGATAAATTAGATGCGGGACTGTTTGCTAAGAGTTACTTTGAAGAGTGCAGATCGGTATATGAAGTATATAAGGAGGCTTATGCTAAACTTAAGAATTTTGGTATGGCTAATAAGTATGCTCTGATGGAAGGCGCTATGAAAGATAGTGTAAGTAATTTAGATATGCTAAATAGATTGAATAATATAGATATAATTTATAGTATTTATGAGAAGGATAAGTATATATCGTATCTAAAAGACGAGGATAGAATCAAGCAATTAAATATATCGAAGGAAAGGGGTCATTATTTGATTATATTGTTTGTTTCGGTGGCGATATTTTTGTCGTTGGTGTTTGTAGTTGGTTTGCTTTTATATAGGAATAAACG
>JBDHXE010000175.1:0-4936 GCA_039810525.1 Chlorobiota bacterium
CCTTTAGCCGAGATTGAACCTGATTTAATAGATCCAATAAGTTATAAAAGTATCTCGCAATTATTGAAAGATTGTAGCGATGTATCAATTGTAAAAAAAATTATTAAATAGTAATTTGAAATACTCTCAAGATATAATAAGTAAGGTAATCGAATCGGTAGATTTGGTAGATTTAATTGGTGAAAATGTGCGTTTGAATAAAAGAGGGCGTAATTTCATTGGTCTATGTCCATTCCATCAAGAGAAGACGCCTTCTTTTATAGTATCACCAGATAAGGGTATATATAAGTGCTTTGGTTGTGGTAAAGGTGGCAATGCCGTTAGTTTTATGATTGATTTTCATTCATATTCGTTCAACGAAGCTCTTAAACAATTAGCTGGTAAGTATGGTATTGTATTACCAAAAGATGCTGATTACAACAAAGATGATGATAATAAACGCGATCAATTGTTCCGTTCCTTGCAAGAATCAGCTAATTATTTCAATAAGTTATTGTATTCTAAGGAAGGCAAAGAGACTCTTTCGTATCTAAAAGGAAGAGATTTTGATGATAGTATAATATCTAAGTTTTTGTTAGGACATTCGCCCGATGCTAATTCTAATTTGTATAATTATCTTAGAAATATGGGTTTCAAAGACGATATTTTGCTTAGCAATGGCTTAGTTTTTAAAAACGAACGAAATCAGATAATCGATAGGTTTAGGAATAGAGCTATTTTTCCGATACGCGATTATATAGGTAGGGTAGTAGGCTTTGGTGCGAGGTATATGGGCGATGATAAGTCGCAATCTAAGTATATCAATTCGCCACAGAATGAGGTATATGACAAAAGTTCAATATTGTATGGATTATTTGAAGCTAAGAACTCAATTAGAAGTAAAGGTTATGCAATATTAACCGAAGGTTATGCAGATGTAATTAGTTTAGTACAAAATGGTATAGATAATGTAGTAGCTACTTCGGGTACGGCTCTTACTAAACCACAATTGATATTGCTCAAAAGATTTACTAATTCGCTATATATATCGTATGATGGAGATGAAGCTGGACTTAAAGCGGCAGAATCAGCGTCCGAATTAGCATTAGCAGAAGGGTTTGATGTTTTGATAATTTCGTTGCCCGATTACGAAGATCCAGATAGTTTTGTTCGTAAATATGGTGGCGAACAGTTTGAATACCAAATTAGAAAGGCAAAGGCTTATCTGGAGTTTAAAATAGAAAGATATAAATTAATTCATAAAATTAATACTCCATTTGCTCTAAGTAATTTATTGAAGAGTTTGCTCGAAATAATAGCAAAAATACCAGATGAAATTCAGCATGACTTTTATATTAAAGAAATAGCAAATAGGCTATCACTATCGGAACAGCAGTTAAAAGAAGCATATTCATTAAAGAATAAATTTAGAGACAAATATTTGCTGCAATTCGAAAAAGAAGCTAATTATGCGAAAAATCAGCAAAAATTCAGTAATGACGCAATTGTTAAGAAAGATAACAATGAATTTAATATAGGTAATCTATTCCCAGAAGAAGTGCATATTTTAAAGATTGTATTAAAAGGGAGCGATGAATTGCTCCATTTGTACGAATATACCGATTTTGAAGAAGATGCACTTCTTAGCTCAACAGCACGAAAGCTATTTGAAATAATTACAGTAAATTCAGAGTTTGGCGATATAGTAAATACTATAATTCTTGGCGATTATCCAGAAGAAATTAAAGATGCAATACTAACTTTGAGAATTGAAAATATGATGCCATCGGAGAATTGGTATTCATTGCTGAATATAGAGCGAGAAGATGTTGATGAGATAAGGATTATTAAGGATTCTGTAAAGAAATTGCATATTAGGAAAATAGATTTTCAAATAGAACAAGTAAAGCAATTAATGCAAAATGAGCCTGATAATTTACACCATATAGAACGGTTTAATGAGCTCAAAATAAAGCTTGTAAAGCTTAAAAATTCAGAATAAAGAGAATAATTTATTAAATTATGATTAATTTTATTTGATTATTTCGTCATTTTATAAAAGAATTAATATTAGGTGAAAAGATGACGAAAATGAATATTCTCAAATTATCAATTATTGTAGTAGCTATATCTTTGGCTATCAATAGTTGTAATGTAGTCAAAGACATATCGAATGCTGTAACAAATATATCTAAACTACAATTCAAATTAGATAATGTTACTGGATTTAGATTAGCAGGTATTGATTTGAGTAATAAATCTTCTATCAAAGATATATCGGTGATGGATGGTCTCAAATTGACAAATGCTTTTGCTACTAAAAGCTTTCCAGCAGAGTTTGTGTTGAATGTAGGTGCTAAAAATCCAAATGATGGCACTCAGGGTAATCGCCAATCAGATGCAACTATTACAAGTTTGGATTATAGACTACTAATCGATGATGTGCCTACTATTTCGGGTGATATTACAGCTCCAATAGGAATACCGGGCAATGGCCAATCTGTCAATATACCATTAAGAATGGGATTAGATTTATACAAATTTTTTGGTGATAGAGGTTACGAATCAATTGCTAATTTAGCTCTGGCTATAGGTGGAGTAAGTGGCTCTTCTGCAAGGCTTAAATTGGATATGAAGCCAACTGTCAAAACAGCTATTGGGCCTATTACATACCCTAGTAGATTAACTGTAATAGATAAAGAATGGAGATAATTGTGGAATTCAAATACATAAAATACGAAAGTGTTGATAATTGGGTAAGAATCACTCTAAATAGAGAAGACAAATTAAATAGTTTTAATTTGGAGATGAGTAAAGAATTGATATATGCTCTTGATACATCTGGTCATAATAATACAGTAAGAGCTATATTGATAACTGGTGCAGGCAAGGCATTTTCTGCAGGTCAAGATTTGTCGGAAGCTATTTCGGGCAAGTTGGGTATAGATGATATTATTAGACAGCAATATAATCCTATAGTAACTAAATTAAGAAATATAGAGAAGCCAATTGTGGCGGCAGTAAATGGTGTAGCAGCAGGTGCTGGAGCTAATATTGCATTAGCATGCGATATAGTAATAGCAGACGAAAAGGCAAGTTTCATCCAAGCTTTCTCTAAGATTGGCTTAATCCCAGATAGTATCGGCACTTATATGTTGCCGAGATTAGTTGGATTGGCAAAAGCAACTGCTCTGATGATGACTGGCGAAAAGGTAAGTGCTAACGATGCCGAAAAGATGAATATGATATATAAGTCGGTAGCTAGTACTGAATATGAAGAATATGTGTTGCAGTTTATGAATAATATATCAAATATGCCAACAAAAGCATTAGGATTGATAAAGAGGAGCTTAAATCATACTTTTACGCATTCTTTCCAAGCTCAATTAGAATTAGAAGAACGTTTACAAAAAGAGGCTTCCGAATCTAACGATTACAGAGAGGGAGTTAGTAGTTTTTTAGAAAAGAGAAATCCAAATTTTAAAGGGAATTAATATAGGATATCATAATGATTAACTTCAATAAGCATATCAAAATTGGTGTAATTGGTGCTGGTTCTATGGGGACTGGTATAGCACAAGTGGCTGCTACTGCTGATCATAAGGTAGTATTATTTGATAATAATACATCTCAATTAAAAAAATCTAATGAAACTATGCATTCTACTATGAGGATGCTAACAGAAAAAGGAAAAATATCGGAAGAGAAAGCTAATAGTATATTGTCAAATTTTGAATATACGGACAATATGAACGATTTGTCATCTTGCGGTATGATAATAGAAGCTATAATTGAAGATATTGATGCTAAAAAGAAGCTTTTTGGCCAATTAGATGAAATTGTAAAAGAAGATTGTTTTTTGGCAACAAATACTTCGTCACTCCCAATTGTGGCTGTAGCAAGTGGTAGCCGCAACCCTCGGCGTGTAATAGGGTTGCATTTTTTTAACCCAGCTCCTATAATGAAATTAGTAGAAATAGTACCTGCTATTACTACTGATAGTAATATTACTGAAATTTGCTATAAATTAGTGAATGAATGGGGCAAGACTCCTGTAATTGCTAAAGATACTCCCGGATTCATTGTCAATAAAGTGGCTCGCCCGTATTATGGGGAAGCATTGAGAATATATGATGAAGGAATTGCCGATATAGCTACTATTGACTACGCTATGAAAAGTATGGGTAATTTTAGGATGGGTCCTTTTGAATTGATGGATTTGATTGGTAATGATATTAATTATACTGTTACAGAAACTATTTTTAAGGAATACTTCTACGACCCAAGATACAAACCATCAATTACTCAGAAGAGATATGCTGAAGCTGGGTGGTATGGTAAGAAAACTGGAAAAGGTTTTTATGATTATCATTCTTTGGAAAAACCAGAACCAAAGGATAATAAAGAAATACTTAATACTATTTTTAATAGAATTATAGCTATGCTAATCAATGAGGCTGCCGATACTCTAATGATGAAAATAGCAAGCAAAGAAGATATTGATTTAGCTGTCAAATTAGGTGTTAATTATCCGAAAGGTTTATTTGAATGGGCAAATGAACTTGGTATAGATAGAGTAGTAAATACTCTAAGTAAATTGTATGAAAGGTATAATGAGGATAGATATAGGATTTCGCCATTGCTGAAAGATATGCTGTCGCGTAATCAATTATTTTAAATTGATATCTTATGGGAAGTGCAGAAATAGTATATATAAGTGTAGGTTATGCTGGTAAGTTGGGTAGAGGATGGCGAGCTAATGCGTCTCAATGCTTAATTAGATCGGATAGCAAATATGTATTATGCGATCCGGGGTGCAATCGTGAAGTATTGGATAGCAATTTGCGGAAAAATAATGTAAATTATGAAGATATAGATTTAGTGTTTTTAAGTCATAATCATATAGATCACATACTATTAGCTGGTTTGTTCCCAAGAGCAGATATAATTAGTTATG
>JBDHXE010000176.1:0-4889 GCA_039810525.1 Chlorobiota bacterium
TTGGCGAGAGAAATTATAATAAATAAAAATATTAATATTATACAAAATATCTAAAAATATTTGTATTAATATTCGTATTATACTAAACGACATACGTACTGTATATATAAAAATGCGAATTTATATTTAAAATTATTAAGTAAATTGAATGATTAGGTTCCATATATGAGACAAATTCTAATACTATTAATTAGCATAGTTCTTTTGGGAGCTTGTAGCAGCGAAGAGAGAATAATTAATCCTCAAGAGCAAAACTCTAAAATCTTATTATCTGTAAAAGAGTCCCCAGAAGTAAAAATTGTTACTTTGCCCGATATGAATATTATTAATAATAATATTATACCAGAAAGTATTTTCCAATCATTGAACTACCCTATTACATCTATCAAAGAATTTAATGGTAATTTATATCTCTCGGCACAATTAGACCATAAATTAATCATTTTGAACGCTTCTTCATTCGAAAAAGTAGCTCTTATTGATTTTGGAGACGACAATGCAGAGGTAGGCAACTTAGCCTTTCCAAATTCTACAGATTGCTACCTAGCGCACCCTAACAAAAATTATATTTCTATTATCGATATTACAGTATTCAGAGCTGTTCGCAAAGTAAATGTAGGGCAAAACCCTACTTCTTTGGCAGTAATGGGCAATCAAATTGTAGTTACCAATTCACAAGATAATACTATCTCATTTGTAGATACTCGATCGCGAGCGTCAGAAGCAACATTAACTACAAGCCCCAATCCATATTTCTCTTTTGTAACTAAAGACGGCACCTATGCTGGAGTAATCTCTATTGGCCACGGGAAAATTGACGCAAATGATAAATCACCCGCTATGCTCACCTTTTATAATATAAATAATCGTTCCGAATCAGAAAAACTCGAAATTGGCGAAGGCCTAATATCAGCTAACGACATACTGCCTGTAGGTGTAGCGATTACTAATTCTGAATGGATATATATAGCTACTCAAACATCTCTGTTTAGAGCAGATGCTCGTAGCAGAAATGATATGAAATATATTATTAAGAAAAATTTAACTGGAATAATAAACGATGACGGAAATTCTAGAATTATTCTCAGCTCCGAATCTCAAGACAAAAATGAGATCTACCTTGCAAGCAACAAAACTGGTGTTATACAGAAAGCAATAAAAATACCTTTTAAAATTCAAACAATGATAGTATGGCGATAAAATATTAAAAATGAGTATAATTAATCTAAAATCATTATTAGATCTTAGTATCAAACTAAACGAATCAGATAATATTGAATTTATAATTTCATCTACATTACTTAGCTTGATGGGCAAATTATTAATTACCAAAGCAGTAGTATATTATTCAGATGATAATATGGAGTTCCACGAACTTATCAATAAAGGTAATTTTGATATTCAATTCGAAAAACAGAATTTGCCTATAGAATTTACTGATTTGACCTACTTAAAACAAGACTGCATATTCTGCAAACAAGGAGTTAATTTTATTATACCATTGATAATTGATGGCGATATTAGATACGTCATTTTATTAGGTAAAAGTCTAATAGAACACAAACTATCAAGAGATGAAGTTGATTATATCTCACTAATTTCTAATATATGCACAAGTGCCATTAGGAATGCTAATACAATAGAATCATATAGAAAAGCTAAAGAAAATGCTGAGAGGCATACTCAATTACTATCTACAATATTTGAAGCTGGTAGAGATTTTTCTAATTTTATTCATAGAGAGCAAATAATAAAAACTCTTGCGTTAAATCTTATGGGGCAATTTACAATATCTAAATTTGCACTTTTTATTTTGGATGGAAAAGGCAACTATAATGAAATTATTAACAGATTCCCATTCAAATTTGATAATGATTATTTAGCTAATATTTGCAACTCAGAAATAACAATACAAATTGACAATGACGACAATATAAGCATAGTTGCACCAATGAAAGTAAAAGGCGAAAGGAAGGGATTGATGCTATTAGGTAGGAAACTAAATCAAAATTGCTTCTCTGATAATGATATCCTTTTTATAGAAGCGATTGGTAATACAGCTATTGCCGCTTTAGAAAATGAAAGATTATTCAAAGAAGAACTCGAAAAAAAGAGACTGGAAGGCGAACTAAATGCTGCACTCGAAATACAACAGCAACTTTTGCCCAAAAACCCACCAGAACTAACTAATTTAGATATATATGGTATTAGTATTCCATCGCGACATGTAGGAGGCGATTATTTTGACTATATTAAAATAGCTGACAAACAGTATTTGTTAGTAATAGCCGATGTATCAGGCAAAGGTATTCCTGCAGCGCTAATAATGTCGAATATACAAGCCGCCTTGCAGCTATTAACTAAAAATGAGTTTACCTTGGTCGATCTAATACAGAAAATAAACAAACATTTATTTTACAATACTACACCAGACAAATTTGTAACAGGATTTTTCGCATTGATAGATGACAATAGTAATACTATCGAATATCTAAATGCTGGGCATAATCCACCATATATAATACAAGGCAATAATATAGATACGCTGAGAGAAGGTGGATTAATTTTAGGTTTTTTGGAAAATCCTCCAACATATAATTCTCAAAGAATACAGCTCAAAGATAATCAAATAGTTGTATGCTTTACAGATGGCGTAAACGAAGCAAGAGATATAGATACTAATGAATATGGTGATGATAGATTGATAGAAGTCTCTATTAAAAATCAATTAAAAAGCTCTAAAGAAATTGCCATAAATATTATAGAAGATGTAAATAATTTCGTAGGCGATAATACTCAATACGACGATATAACCTTGTTAGTAATTAAAAAAAATCAACACGGAAATTAGTATGCCAATATATGAATTTAATAATATCAAACCAGTAATTGACCAATCAAGTTTTGTTCACCCTAATGCTTCTATAATTGGAAGTGTAATTATAGGAAAAAATGTATTTGTAGGTAGTGGAGCATCAATTAGAGGTGATTTTGGAAATATCGTAATCAAAGATGGTAGCAATATACAAGAAAACTGCCAGATTCATATGTTCCCGGGGGTTACTGTTACACTCGAAGAAGATTCACACATTGGGCACGGAGCAATAGTGCATGGAGCACATATAGGCAGAAATACATTGATAGGTTTGAATGCAGTAATAATGGACGACGCTCAAATAGGCGACGAATGTATAATTGGAGCTTTGTGTTTCGTACCATCCAAAATGTCGATACCACGCAGAAAAGTAGCAGTAGGCAATCCTGCCAAAATAATTAAAGATGTAAGCGATGAAATGATAAATTGGAAATCCGAGGGTACTAAATTGTATCAAGAATTACCTTACGAATACAAAAATACTTTCAAAGAATGCCAACCGCTTACAGAAATAACAGAAAATGTTCAAATAGCTTACAAAGATTATAAAATTTGGAAAAACATATAGAAATAAATTTTGTCATTTTACAAAAAAGAGTTATTTTGCAAACTATGGTGTGTAAATGTTTGCACACTTTTATTATCTGATTCTTTTTAGATAATTAATTATGAGGGGAATATGAATTATAAAAATACTTTGAAGATTAATAGATTGGTTTATATCTTTTTGATTATTATAATATTTGTTGCTTCATTTACACATGCAGATGCTAAACGCAAGTCAAAAAGAATCCACAAAAGAAAATCCACTCGTGTATATAACCCCAGTGCAACTAAAAAACAAGCCCTAGATATAATCCGTACTAACTCAGAAACTATTAGCGAAATGGTTGGTATCGAGCCACACTTAGATTCTGCTAATACAGTAGAGCATATTATCAAAAATGATGGCGAAATACTAGACAATGAAGGAGATCATGGAGAAGATGTTGCTGAATTAGAAAAAGAAGACGACGTAATTGTAAGTATGGAACAATTTAACAACTTATGGATGTCTTATATGGACGATGATCTACAATCTCAATATACTAACTTTGGAGTCAAAAAAGTAGATATTATGAATGAAATTATGCAGCGTCTTGGTACTCCATATTTATTTGGTGGCACTTCTGACAAAGCTATTGATTGTTCTGCTTTTACTCAAGCAATTTTCTTAGATGCAGCTAATGTGGCGCTACCAAGAGTAGCTCGCGAACAAGTAAACTATGGCAAAAAAATTAAAATGAACGATTTGCAATTTGGTGATTTAGTATTTTTCTATACATATTCTAAGAAATTTGCTTCTCATGTTGGCATATATTTAGGCGATCATTTATTTGCCCATGCTTCATCACGTTATGGTGTTACTGTTTCCTCACTCGAAAGTTCATATTACAAAAAGAATTTTCTTGGAGGACGTCGCCTTACATCAAAAGATGTAGAAGTAATGAGCGTTAAACCTAAAGACTATCTTAATGCTACCAAAAAGTAACATTATATAAATATTATATCAAAACCAATATATATAATAAATTATACATTCTTAGCTTTGCTTAACGATATTATCTTACTCTTCTTAGTATTATAAACCTCATATACTAATTATTTTTACTTATAATAAAATGATGCTGTCTCATAAGTCAGAATTCTATGCTTTCTGTACTATTTCTTTTATTAAGAAATAGTAATATATTGGAATAAATAATGAAAAGGAATATACAATATAAGTCTATAATAATAAGCGGCTTGCGAGAACTAGTCGAACGGAGCAACCTCCGCCCCTACATAAACAATATAATTAAATTCGCTTAATCTGTAATTCTAAAAATAAAATAATCGAAATATCATTTCTTCCTCCCTCTCCTTTGGAGAGGGCTGGGGTGAGGTAAAAATAATAAAGGCTGTCTCACTTTAACGTCACAGTCACATTTTATGTTTTTAGAGAAAGAGCTTGTATTTTTTGATTTTATGTTCG
>JBDHXE010000177.1:0-4822 GCA_039810525.1 Chlorobiota bacterium
AAAGCAATTGGATGCAATATTATAATCGTAGAGTAGAGCTAAGGTGGTTAGATCCAGAATTGATGCCTTTTGAATTAATTGTAAATTCTTTTGATAGTGAAAGTCAAGCTCTAGAAGATGTTAATAATTGGGAAAATAAAGGCTATAGAGTCTATTATGAACGATATTTACAAAATAATTTGCCAATTTATAGAGTCAAAATATGGGGATATAGAACAATTGCAGAAGCAGAAAGAGCTAAAAATGCAATTGAACGAAGATACCCTATTAAATTAGTACTTCAATAAAAAATAGGTTTATTGAATAATAATAAATATTTTAGAAATTTCTATTTCTGATATTATTGATTAGCTGAGATAATAATTCTTTGTATTCATTCTCCCTCAAATATTTAAAATATGTCATTAATTCTTCAAATAATTGATTAATACTCAATTCTGTACTTTCATAAATACCATATTTTTTGAATAATTGATCCATCTTAGGTATATCAGATTCTACTAACCCGTTATTATTATAATAATGATTGATAAATTCGATATCTCTTGTGTCAACTGCAAGTTCTTTCGCCTTTATTATTAAATATGTTTTCTTCCCTTCTAATAAATCATTACCCAATTTTTTACCTAGTTTTACCTGTTCAGCAGTCATATCCAACAAATCATCTTGCAATTGAAAAGCCATACCCATTAACTGACTTATTTTTCTAAGAGCATTCAGTTCACTTTCATTAGCCATTCCAATATGGCCGCCAATTGCAGCAGCAGATTCCATCATTCTTGCTGTTTTTTTGTCTATCATATTAAGATAGAGTTCCAAACCAACCTTTTTACTCTCATTAAAATCCATATCAAAAACTTGACCTTCGCATACTTCTATTAGTTCATTTATAAAAATTCTACTAATTTCATCTGCACGTTGGTGCTGATTATATCTTGGTAATAATTTGAAAGCATAGCCTATCATTACATCACCCACTAGAATAGCAATCGATTCATTCCATTTTTTATGTACGGTAGGTCTATTCCTCCTAATCAAAGAATTATCCATAATGTCGTCGTGTACTAATGTAAAATTATGTAAAATTTCCAAAGCTACACCACTATCAATAGCCTGTTCGATATCACCATCTACTATACCACAAGCTATTAATGTTAATACAGGCCTAATTCTTTTACCCCCAGCTTGCATAATATAGCTAAAAGGCTCATATAGATTAGTAGGTTCTATATTAGGCACTATATTAGCGATTCTTGATTCTATCTTATCAAGTAAAATCTTATACTTATCAGAAAATTCCATAATTATTGATTGTTCCTTAAATATAATTTGCCCGGAATTTGTTTTACCAGACCTTTAAATTCGAGCATTAACAGTTTTCCACTCAAATCTGATAAAGGCAAACTAGTTAATTCAGCCAAATCATCAATATGAATCGGTTCGAAATTTAATATATTGTAAATTCTCTCTTCATCTTTATCAGAAAAATTTATAATTTTGCTATTTATATTTTCTTTTATTAGTTTTACTAGTCCTAATTCATCACATATATCTTCGGGTGATAAGGCAATTATTGCTAAATTATCCTTAATCAGTTTATTAGTCCCTTCACTTTTTTGAGAATTAATATTACCCGGAACTGCAAAAACATCTCTTGATTCACTTGATGCAATTTTTGCAGTAATCAGAGAACCACTTTTAATGCCACATTCTACAACAATAGTAGCTATACTTATACCTGCAATTATCCTATTTCTCTGTGGAAATGTTGCTAAATTGGCATTAGAGCCAAATCTATATTCTGAAATTAGTGCTCCACCACTTTCAACAATCGAAATTGCATTCTTGATAGAAGTATTTGGGCTTATAGTATCTATAGCTGATGGCAATATTGCGTAAGTAATTCCGCCTGCTTTGACTGTTGCCAAATGTGATATAGTATCTATACCATAAGCTAAACCACTGACAACAACTATATTATTCCTAGCAAAAAATTCAGCAAATCTTTCAGCCGTTAATTTACCGTAATTAGAAGATTTACGAGTTCCCACCATTGCAATGGCTGTTTTATCATTATGCAGCTTACCCTTAACATACAAAAGTAGTGGAGGAGAACTAATCTTTCTCAGTAATTCAGGATATTCATTATTCCAAATACTAACTAATTTTGAATTATGTTCCTCTAATTTATCTAACTGTATGCTAGCCTTATCATCAATATCATTTTTATTATTAATTAAATCTTGTGTAAATAGTTGATGAGATAATTTAGACTCAATAAAAGTATTAAAATCGTCGTAATTTTTGACAATATTTAAAAAATCAATGCTTCTGAAATTCTTAAGAATGCTTAATTTAATTAAGTCTTTATCTGTCCAATTGTTTTTCATAATTATTATATATATAATTAAATATTATAGAAGCTGTAGCATTTACATTTAAAGAATCAATATCTTTTGTGATTGGGATTTTAATAATGTCGTCAGCTAATGATAAGATAGTTTGGTCTATTCCACGAGTTTCACTTCCAAAAATTATAATTGATTTTGTATTAAAATTATAGCTATTCAAATTTATAGCCCTATCATCGAGCTCACAAACTATTATAGAATAACCATTAAATTTTAAATATTCTAAATCTTCCATTAAGTTGTTAGTGATTCTATATTTTGATTTGAATACTGCGCCCATAGATATTCTCACGCTTTTACGTTTGTAAGGATGGCAGCTTTGATTATCTAATAAGAAGGAATAAAAGCCAAATCCTACTCCACTTCTAATTATAGCACCGATATTTTCAGCTTTATCTATTCTATTGAAACCTACAATATTATTGTCTAAAAAGTTTATATCAGTAGGCAATGGCATTTCTATAAGAGCCATTACCCCAGAGTGCAATTCAAAACCTACAATATTATTTAATACTTTTTTATCAGCTATCAATATATTATCATTAGATAATCTATTAATTAACAAATTATAATTCTCTTCAATATAACTGCGGTGAGATAATATTTTGATAAATTTAAGATCTGAGTGCAGAGCCTTTGTTACAACTTTTTTGCTATCAGCAATAAACTCATTTTTATAGTAATTGTTGATAGTTAACCTCTTCATTTCTTTAAATTCAGAAATTCTCCTATCATTAATATCCGAAATAAATATCATCTATTGCAACTCATTGAGTACACAATCTAACTTATCAACAAAAAGATTAACTTCATCTTTGCTTATCACTAATGGCGGAACTAACCTCAATACATATACTGATGCTACATTAGCAATAATATGGTATTTCAATAAATTATCCACTATCTTTTTGGCTTCATAATTCATCAGTAGTCCCAGCATTAATCCTCTACCTCTAACCTCTCTGATATGATTCGGATATTTATTCTGTAATTCAATTAATTTATTTTTTAAATAATTACCAATCTCAGCAACTTGTCCCAATAAACCTTGTTCTAATTCATTAAATACAGCTAATCCTGCAACACAAGCTAAAGCATTGCCACCATAGGTAGTCCCATGATTTCCTTTTTGCCAGACTTTGTTCAAATTAGAATTTACTATCACAGCTCCAAGTGGTAATCCACCACCCATACCTTTTGCTGTAGTTACAATATCAGGTTGGATACCATAGTGCTCATAAGCAAAGAATTTTCCAGTTCTACCAGTGCCACATTGTACTTCATCAGCGATTATCAAAAAATTATGGATTTGTTTCAGCTCTTTTATTACTTCAATAAATTCTTTGTTTACTTCTGCAATACCACCTTCACCTTGGATAAACTCTAAAATAATGGCTGCAGTCTTAGAATTTATATGCTCGTATAGATATTCTATTTGATTAAAAGGCACTACTTGCATATTCTCAAGAAATGGTCCCATATTCACTTTATAGTTAGGCTTGTCCATTACAGATAGAGCACCATAAGTTCTACCATGGAACCCACCTGAGAACCCAATTATATTAACTTTTCCTTGATCCAAACCCCACTTACGCGATAATTTAATAGCACCCTCAGTAGCCTCTGTACCTGAATTACAAAAAAATACCTTATCCAATCTGGTTAATTCTATTAATTTTTCAGCAAGTTCAATTTGAGGCTTTTGATAAAAATAATTCGAAATATGCAAATACTTTACAGATTGCTCATTAATTGCTTTTAAAATAGATGGATGAGAATGCCCCAAAGCATTTACTCCAATACCTGCCAATAGGTCTAAATACTTAACACCATCTAAATCATAAATATAACATCCATTAGCTCTATCTACAGCAATAGGTAGCCGTTGATAAGTTTGATAAATTACATTATGCTCTCTTTCTATTAAACTTTCCATAATTTAATTAAATTTATTAGGTTACTTTGTTTATTTTAGTTCTAAGCATGCCCGATACATCAAAAATTATATCATTAGCAATTAACCCTTTTTTATTTATTTAGATTTTTTAAAAGATTAAAAGCTGCTAGTACTTAAATTCTATTATTATTATATTCTGTAAACAAATTGATTATAGACGAAAATAACAATTAGATACGATATTTATACTTATTAATTTTGTTTTGTAATTTTTATTTGATTAACTTTGCTATTTAATTAACATCATTTTAGAGGATTTTATGGAAAAAACAATTATTTCTTGCATCAGTTTGTTATTTCTTGCGATTTTTATTAATTCGTGTGGCCAAAAAGTACAAGAATTAGAAAACGTAGCCAAAGTGGTAAAGAATCTACCGGAAGCTTCTGAAAAAGCTAATGCAACATCAGAAATTGCTAACAAAAAAATAGAAGAAAGAAAAGCAAAAGGCGATAC
>JBDHXE010000178.1:0-4757 GCA_039810525.1 Chlorobiota bacterium
TAATCAAATGAGCCATAATTAGTAAATCCAGCAGAAGCGGCAAAAGTACCATATTCATTATTATGAATATAGACAATATTGCCAGAGTTAATATCTAATATATGCTTCAAAAAAGTAACTTGCAATTGTTTATCACCTACTGTAGATATTAAAGCAGGATTCAGATATAATGAAGATACTTCATCGGTAAGAGCAACACCAGCCCCAGCTAGTGCAGCATTCCGCGCGTTAGATTGATATCTTAGGAAATTAAAAGGAGAATCAATCGAGTAAGCATTGGCTAACGAGAATAGAGATATTATTAGAATAACAATAATTTTGTGGTGCATATAGGTTTAATCCAAAATATCTATAAAAAATGTAGAACTAATCATTATTCAATTTTCCTATGTTTATCAATTATATCAATAAAAATCTGTGGAGGCTTTACAGGTGTATATGTATTACTTTTTACAAAAGTATGTGTAGTAAAGCCTTTGGTAATTATCGAATTATCTCTAATAATATTATATTCGAACTTAATTTTGGGACCGCCTTCGTAATTTAATGTAGCTTTGATAGTTAAGAGGTCATCATAGAAAGCAGGCTTGATATATTTGACGTAGGCATCTATTAGAGGTAACAAATATCCAGAGTCTTCTAAATCACGATATCTCATACCATACTGGCGCATTAACTCAGTTCTACCAACTTCAAAGAAAGCAAGGTAATTGCCATTGTATAGAAATCCCATTTTGTCAGTATCTGCATATCTAACTCTTATATCAAAAGTATTTTCAAGAAAAACGCTCATTAATTAATTTTCTCAAATAGTTCCATAATTCTTTCAAAATCTTCGGCAGTATAGAATTGAAGCTCTATTGTACCGCTCGACTTAGATTTAGGGTAAATTTGCACATTAGTCCCAAATATTTTTCTTAGGTAGTCAGCTTTTTCTTTTAAAACAGCAATAACTTCGGTTGGAATAGATTTGTCATTTTTGTCAGTATTAGTGATTTTCTTATTATTACTTATTTTTTTTATCAGTGCTTCAGTTTCACGTACCGAAAGATTGTTTTGTATAATATCATTTGCAACTGCTATTATTTTGGTATGATCATCAATTGGCACTAAAGCTCTTGCATGCCCAAATGAAAGTTTTTTCATTCTAACCATATCTTGAATAGATGCAGGCAATCTCAATAATCGCAAAAAATTAGTAACCGTAGATCGTTCACGACCAACTCTTTCGGCTACTTGCTCTTGGGTATATTTATATTCCTCAATTAGTCTTTGGTAGCCACTGGCTATTTCTACAGGGTTGAGATCTTCTCTTAATAGATTTTCGATTAGGGCTAATTCAAGCATCTGAACATTAGTATTAACATCAATTACATAGCATGGTACTTTCGGTATACCAGCTAATGTAGATGCTCTTAATCTTCTTTCTCCACTAATTAGTTCATATCCATTTTCTACTTTACGCACAGTGATTGGTTGTATTAATCCATGCTTTAAAATAGAATTTTTCAGGTCTTCGAGAGCGCTTTCGTCAAAATCAGTTCTAGGCTGGTAGGGGTTAGTGATTATCTTATTAATTTCAATTAAATTAATAAGTCCAGTCTCATCTTTTTGGCCACCTATGCTAAAGCCTTCATCTGGTTTAAAGGATACATTAGATATTAATGCTCCTAATCCTTTACCTAATCCTCTATTAGTTTTTATTGTCTTTGCCATTATTTACTTTTGCTGATAATTTCATTTGCTAATTCAAGATAATTTTGAGACCCAATACATGAGGCATCGTATAATAAAACAGGCAAACCGAAACTTGGAGATTCGGACAGCCTAACATTTCTAGCAATTATAGTATTGAAAACTTTGCTGCCAAAATGTTTTTTGACTTCATCAACTACTTGATTGGATAGTTTCAATCTAGAATCAAACATAGTTAGCAATACGCCTTCAATTTCTAGTTTATTATTTAATTGGTATTGAACTATAGAAATTGTATTTAACAATTGCCCTAAGCCTTCTAAAGCGTAATATTCGCACTGCACAGGTATAAGTACCGAATTGGAAGCGGTAAGAGAATTGAGAGTAAGCAATCCAAGAGAAGGAGGGCAATCTATGATAATATAATCAAATTTGTCTTTCACTTCTTCTATTAGTTTTTTTAATACCAATTCGCGTTTGTTGATATTTAGCATTTCTATCTCAGCACCTACTAAATTAATATGCGAAGGTACTAATGATAAAAATGGCATTACTGTATCAGTGATAGCTTGGCTTAATTTAATTTTACCAACTAAGGCTTCGTATATTGTTTTGTCGGATAATTTTGCATCTACACCGACTCCCGCAGTTGAATTTGCTTGTGGATCTATATCTATTAAAAGTACTTTCTTTTCGCTTGCGGCAAGTGATGCAGCAAGATTAATAGAGGTTGTTGTTTTACCAACACCGCCTTTTTGATTTGCAACTGCAATTATTTTATTCATAATTTCTAAAATCCAAATTTTAATGAAAAGAAATAAAATGCAGTTAATATAACTGAATGATTGATCGTACCATTTGCTATCATCTCTTTAACTTCTGTAAATGAACGCTTATAGATATTAATTATTTCGTGAGTATCAAGTTTTTGTTCTATTGAGTTTTCACAATTAAACCAAACATAACTAAAGCATTGATTGGTAAGGAAAGCAGGATTGGGGTAAGATACGCCTGATAGTATAATTGTGTCATCAGATCTAAATCCTGTTTCTTCTGTACATTCTCTCATAGCGGCTACCTTAGGGTCTTCATTTTTTTCAATTAACCCTCCCGGGATTTCTATTGTTACACTATCGGTGCCATGTCTATATTGTTCGATTAAAATTATTTTATTGTCTTTGGTAATTGGAATAATATTGACCCAATTTGGAGAATCTAATACAGTGAAATCACCTATTTCGTTAGAAATAGGGTTCCTCCGCATAGTAGTATATGCATCGAAAATAAATAGATTTGCAATTTTTTTACTTTCTATTGTATCCCATTTAGTAATCAAAATACTTCCGTGTTTTTAATATAATTTACAAAAATAATGAAAATTAACTATTTATATTTTACTTTTATTCGTTTAGTTTACACTTATTATTTATCATTTTAGCTTTTAATTGTTTTTTTAATATTCAAAGGTAAATCAATCATCATTATTAGATATTATAATAGAAGATATGTCTTAAATATCTTAAATATTTAAGGGCATATACATTTCTATTCAATCATATTCAATTGTTTTCGTTAAATATAATTTAAAAGACAAAATAAATAAATTATGAAAAAGATACCACTTTGGTCGCCCACTTCTAATCAAATAGAAAGTGCGAATATGACTAAATTTATAAATTTCATTAATTTGAAATATTCTATTAAATTACAAAATTATAATGATTTATATCAATGGTCAATTACATATATCGCTAATTTCTGGGATGCTATATGGAATTTTATGGATATAATTTATTCGAATGAGCCCAGAAATACTTTAACTCAATTAAAGAATACTGATCCCAAAGATATAAGAAGTTATAGATGGTTTTGTGGTGCTAAGCTTAATTATGCTGAGAACTTACTTAGATATCGAGATGAGGAAACTGCTCTTATTTATTGCCAAGAAGGTAAAGAACCTCTTAGTATTTCTTACGAAACCTTGTATCAGCAAACAGCTAAATTAGCATTTTCATTTAAAAAAATTGGCGTTGTACAGCAAGATAGGATAGCAGCTTTGATAAGCAACATCCCTGAAGCTGTAGTTGGAACGCTTGCAACTTCTTCGATTGGAGCAATTTGGTCTTCTACCTCTCCTGATTTTGGTGTGCAAGGTGTTTTTGATAGATTTTCACAGATTGAGCCTAAAATACTGATAGCTGTAGATGGTTATTATTATAATGGGAAACAATATAGTATTATTAATACTTTAATAGAATTATGCGAAAAAATGCCTGAATTAGAACAGATAGTTATCATAAATCAAATAGGAGCAAAATTACCAAATAATAGAAAATTCATCACTTGGAATAAATTCATAGATAATCAAGCTAATGAAGTTGATTTTGAGCAATTAGATTTTGACCACCCATTGTATATTATGTATTCCTCTGGAACAACTGGAGTACCCAAATGTATCGTGCATGGTCAAGGTGGCACATTATTGCAACATTTAAAAGAATTAGTGCTACATACTAATCTAACTGACTTGGATACTATTAGTTATTATACTACTTGTGGTTGGATGATGTGGAATTGGCTAATATCATCTTTGGCTGTGGGTGCAAGTGTAGTGTTAATAGATGGATCGCCAAGTTATCCTTCAATAAATAGGCTGTGGAGTCTGATAGATCAGATTGGTATTACTATTTTTGGTACCAGCCCTAAGTTTTTGGCAACTTGTAGAAAGGAGAATTTATCCCCAGCTGAATCATATCATTTGGATTCATTAAAAACTATTTTATCTACTGGCTCTCCATTATCTGATAGCGATTTTAAATGGGTTTACAAAAACATCAAAGGGGATTTACAATTGTCATCTATCTCTGGTGGTACTGATATTATTTCTTGTTTTATGCTTGGCAATCCTATTCTTCCAGTATATTCTGAGGAAATTCAATGTCTTGGCTTGGGAATGAAAGTAGAAGCTTGGGACGAAGAGGGTAATCCACAGATAGATACAAAGGCTGATTTAGTTTGTACTGCTCCATTTCCATCTATGCCTATATATTTTTGGAATGATT
>JBDHXE010000179.1:0-4672 GCA_039810525.1 Chlorobiota bacterium
AGTGGTTAGAGAAGGAAATGTAGTACATGTTTATATGACGGCTATCAGATCTCACTTAACTCCTGATAATATTGAATTACCAAATGAGGATGAATTCAATATTGCAGAAGCCAAAGCTCAAATTGTGGATCTAAAAAATAAACTTAATCAATTAGGGAGCGTCAATTTTATGGCTCTCGAAGAATTTGAAACACAAAGCGAAAGATTAGAATTTTACGAAAAACAATTAACAGATTTGACTGACTCGGAGAAAATTCTTACTCAAACTATTAATGAAATTAATGCAAATGCAGAACAACAATTCAAAGATACATTTGTAAAGATTAGAGAAAATTTCAAAGACCTATTTCAAAAACTTTTCGGGCCAGATGGCGAAGCAGAATTAGAGCTGGCTAATGATAATTTATTAGAAACTGATATTATTATCACTGCCAAGCCACCTAACAAAAAGCCCCATTCCATCGAAATGTTATCTGGTGGAGAGAAGACTCTTACTGCAATAGCTTTACTATTTGCTATATATTTAGTCAAACCAAGCCCATTCTGCATTTTGGACGAAGTAGATGCTCCACTCGATGATAAAAATATTGATAAATTTATCAATATGATAAAAGAGTTTTCTATTGATACCCAATTCCTAATAGTTACTCACAACAAAAAAACTATGGAAGCAGCTAATACATTATATGGCGTTACAATGCAGGAAGCTGGTGTATCTAAGGTAGTAAGTGTCAAAATTAAACAAGATGATGAAGCAGCTGCCTAAGGATAAATTATGTCTGGATATATAAGCAAGGATTTCATTCATTACGGTTGTGGTTTACTCTTAGACCCCGAAGTAGTATGGCAAGCTATACCATATTCCGTAAAAAAAAATATCAAAAAAGCACAAAGAGCTAATATTAAAATTGAAAAAAGAGAAGGCAACGAAGAAGATCTACATATACTTAAAAATATGTGGTACGACCCATCAGATCCTAATTTGCCTACCAAATTGAATCCCGATGATATAATGTATATAGCTTATTTAGACGATACTGCGATTGCTTGTATAGTTATGTTGCCAGTTACCAATCATCTCTTCCTAAACAATCTAGCAGCTAATTCCATAGGTAAGGAGTATAGAGCTCAGGATTATTTATTATGGTATTCGGTAAATCAATTGCAGAATAGTAAATATACTTATATTGACATTGGAGTATCGTATCGCAAAAATCTATATAACTTCTTTAAAAAATGGCAAACAATTTCATATCCTGTCATTTTTAATAAACCTAATATAAATTATCCTATATTTTTAAAACCATTCGAAAAAGTATCTAATTTAGATTTTAGTGATTCGGATATTTATAGTAATAGTGAAAATCAGCTAAAGAATATACTACACAATCGCAATTTTACATTCGTACCAAATATCAATATTGCAAAGGAAATATGTAAAAATAATAACAGAGAAGCTATAGAGTGCACTTATAATTTATGCTCAATAGACTATGATGAGTGGTGTATTGTAGATCTAACTAAGATATTTTCTACTCAATTTGGAGCATTGATAGTCAATACCTATATAGATGATACTCAATTGTGGAACAAATATAGAAGTCAAGATATCTTCAAACGAGAATTTGTTTACAAATCAATTAATAATGAATTAAATAATATAGCTGGCTTAATAAGTCAAAGAAATGAGAATTACAACTATTTAAAGCAATATTTCATCAACGAAAATATCAAAGAAATAATATTCAAAGAAGACATCAAATCAGCATTTTATTTCAGTGATGATAATAATATGAGATATTCCAGCAAATTAACCGAATTCCAAATAGAGCACCATTACAATGCCGAAGCTAATATTGTCGGACTACCAATCCATCAAAATTTAAATAAATACCAACTCGATCTAATGTATGCCATCTATCGTGGTATTCTCAATCTTTGTAGTGAATGGATACACACAGATTACTATTCCGATATTAAATCATAAGGAAACTGTCTCTCAAATCAGAATTAAGTCTTTTTATTTATGTCTTCTTGTTCTAAATTGTAATTTAATAGAATAAATAATTAAATTGGGATAAAAGGGCATCATACACAACATAGAGGCAGAGCCTGCTACACCCTTTTTCTTCCGTTTAATTCTTAAATTTTCTTAATCTGCAATTCGAATCAAGTTATCCTACGCATCTAAGGATGGATATCTTTAAGCTTATTATAATCTCTATTTGCACGACGACTTGTTATTGCAAGCCGCCTATTCTCATAAACTTACGTGGCTTGCCTTTTTTCATTTTTACTTTTCTAAGGTATAGGCTTAACATTTTTTGATATATTTTTCGATAAAGTATAAAAAAAGCAATAAAATTTATAAATAATTTGGATATAATTTGGAATTTAATTAACTTTGCTATCAGTATATATATTGCTTTTAAAAAGATATGAAATTTAAAGCAATTAAGACAAATATTCACATATATTCATACTCGCATACAAGTATACAAGTATACAAGTATACAAGTATACAAGTATACAAATCAGAGACGAATCCGCACAGTTTTATTGTAGTTTTTCTAAATTAGTATTGGGTTATCCGAGGAGGGCGCGCGGTCCAGCAATAATATAAATCTAACTTAGCACGACTTTTTTTTTATTGCTAAGTTTGTGTGATTTTTTGATTTATATTTTTTATAATTATTAATTAATCAATGGAGAATTTTATCATGAAAAATATTTCATTAGTATTCATAATATTTTTTGTTTCAATTAATTTTATGTATTCAGTAACATCTACAACTTTTAGTTCTCATTATGATATAGGTAGAGAATTAAATACAGGTCAAAGGTATATAGATATTTGGGTACAATGTACTTCAACACAAGCTAATTTATTTTGCTTTAGACCTAGTGAAGATGGGGTCGAATGTTGTTTTTGCAATGCGACGTGGTTTGCTGGCTGTGGAAATGGTCAAGTAAGATATGAAGAATCAAACGCTGAAGAATTATTTTCTTATGCAAAAAATAAAGTAAAAAATGGTGTCTTAAATGGTACCTATAATAGCAATATTATGATTTCACCAACTGGTAAACAATTTTCTCGATCTGTTTCATGGGATGTAGATACTTCAACTTATATTATGTACATAGACGTTTTAATAACTGAATTTTAATTTATTTATAATACAATGGGGTAGAAATATTATCTTTCTACCCTGAGGATAATTTATGAAACTATTTAAAATAATTTTATTTCTTTTCATTTCTTTTATTAGCACTTCATTTTCGCAATCATTTAGGCATATAGCTTCATATCCTATTGATGTAGATGTGTATTCAAGAATTACTCTGTATAGATTTATTACAATTCATGACAAACCTTATTATTATAATATCAATTTAGATACAAATTGTTTTGTCAATTTTGTATCTTTTGATTCTAAATCAAAATTAAATTTAAAAATGCCAGAAAAAGCACAGTTAGTGGAATGCAGTTCGAGTTTAATCAGCAATATAGTCTTTCGTAACGATACTCTATTTTTGATAAAAGGTGATTACCTATTGATGTATCAATATACCAATGATAGTTTTGTATGTACTAATATAATAGATCTGAATGATTTGTTCAATACTGTAGATGTTTACTATAGTGGTAATTTGCTTTGGGTAGACAATACTTTATATTGTATTAGTGATAGAATAAGATTTGTAGAGCCATATTACTATATATGGAATTATGATATATCAAAGCCAGAAAATAGTAAGTTTACAAGTTTAGAAAAGCCATACGATCTGATATTTTCATTGATTCAACCAAAGAGATTAGCAGCATTTGAAAGGAATAAATTAATTACTACTCAATTATCTGAATATAAATTATATGTTCATAATAATAAATATGAAATTGCGGATACTATTCAGCGTACTAAAACAGAATGGACAAATGATTTTAGTAAAAATGATTTCCAACTAAGTGTAGGTAGCAAAGAAAATCTATTTGGATTTTTGCAAAATCATCAAAGTAAATTTTATATTCATACTATAGATTTAATAAAAAATGATATAATGGTAGCTTATCAAGAAATAGATACAAAGAATAATAAATCAAAATACTATTATGATTTTTGGCAAAATATAAACGGGAAATGGGAATTAAAATATAAAGAATTAGATGGCGATAAATTATATGATACTGATGGGAATAAATTTATATTAAAAAATACATTTTTTGTACTTGACAATATAATTTATACTTTCAAAATTGATTTTAAAAATATTGAAGAATCAAGATTGGAGGCTTATTCTTATGATGAGTAATTTATTAGCTGTATATTTACTTTTAAATATATTCAATATTGATTTAGTAGATAGTAAATTATCAGATTATAATAATACTATATTTGTTGTGCTAAACGGTATATATTGTTCCGAATGTATGAAAGAAACGAATATAGCTCTTAAAGAAGTCGATTCTAATTATAAAATCATAATTTTAATAGATTCTAAAAAAGATGAACAATATGTATGGGCAAGATACAGATATCTAAAAAAGATTTATAAATTTAATAATGTTTTATTCTTTAATTCTGGTGAAAAGGAAATGATTTATGAGCTGAATGGTTATGATATATCACGTACTCCTATTATTCTAATCAAAAAAAATAATATTCTAAATTAC
>JBDHXE010000180.1:0-4654 GCA_039810525.1 Chlorobiota bacterium
TGGGTTGAACAATGCTACTCAATACTATTGGAGAGTAAGAGCTAAAAATTCAGAAGGAACTAGCGCTAATTCTAATTATACATCGTTTACTACTCTTATTGGTAAAGCTACACTTGTAAGCCCATCTAATAATGCTACCAATGTAAATGCAGTTAGCGGTAATTTTACATGGACTGGTCCAACTACAGCTACTAAATATAGAATACAAGTCTCAAAAGTAGCTAATTTTGCTACAACTATATACGACCAAAGTGACATAACTACTAATTCTTTTGCTTATAGTAATTTAGAAAGTAAAGTTGTATATTATTGGAAAGTTTATTCTTATAGTGCCAATAACGATGGCTCTTGGTCAGATGTATTTAGCTTTACTTCAGGCTTAGCTAAACCAACATTAGCTTCGCCAGCAAATAATGCACAAGGTTTAATGAATGGTACTACTCTTAGCTGGAACGCCTTGAATGGTGCAGTTAGTTATAGAGTAATTGTTTCTAAAAATTCTGATTTATCAAGCCCTATATCTGAAGTTTATGGTATTGAAGATTTGTCTTATGGAACATATGGATTACAATATAATGCAACATATTATTGGGGAGTTCGAGGTCATGATGATTCTGGCGATGGACCTTTGTCTGATATCTGGAGTTTTGGTACTTTAGTTGACAAACCAACATTAGTTGCTCCAGCAAACAATGATGTAGATGTACCTCTAAGTGGTACATTCTCTTGGAATAGTGTAGCTGGCGCTACTGAATATCAAATTCAAGTATCAGAAGTAAGCGATTTTAGTACAACAGTGGTTGATGTATCAAATATAAGTAGTACTTCTTATAATTATGCTAATTTAACTAATAATACAGATCATTATTGGAGAGTCCGTGGATACAAAGCTGGTCAACCGGGTGTATGGTCAGATACATGGTCTTTCAAAACAATTAAATTATTGCCTCCTGATTTAGTATCACCAGTTAATAATAAAATAGATGTTTACTTTGATGTAACATTAGATTGGAATGCAGCAAATCAAGCAACTGCTTATGATGTGCAAATAGCTACAGATAATGCGTTTACTCATATAGTAGCAGAAGGTACTGATATTACAAATACATATTTTGATGTAACAGGCTTATCTTACCAAACTACTTACTATTGGAGAGCACGCTCTAAGAATTTACTTGGTTCTTCTAATTGGTCTGCTACTTGGAGTTTTAATACTATTAAATATCCAAACTTTGCAGGCGTTGATGATGTTTGCGAAAATCAAGAAGCATCATATTCTACTGATGAATCAGCAGTAATAGATTATTCTTGGTCTGTAGTAGGTGGTACTATTATTGGCTCTTCAACTGAAAAGAGTGTAGTAGTAAAATGGACTAGTGCAGGTCTAAGAACAATTACATTAAATAGAAGTTCAGCTGAATGGGGCGAATTTACAGATTCAAAAGAATTAGATGTAACAGTTCACCCAAGAGATACAGTAAATGTAACTATAGCTCCTACTACATATTATACAGGTAAAATATGTGTTAAAGAATCAGTTAAATATTCAGCTACATTCGACAAAACAGGTATTAATGAATACTATTGGTATGTAGGTGGCAACTTGGTAGGTACAGGTGCTACTTTGAATTATAGTTTTGATTCTGCTGGCACATATTATGTAGCTTTAGAAGTATTTGGCCCGGGCTGTAAGAATGGTCAAGGTCTATATGAAGTAGTAGTAACAGAAAATTGTAATTTAACTGTATTAGTTAATGATTTCTCTGCTTGCAAAAATTCATCTCCTACCATCAATACTACAGTATTTGGCTTGACAGGTAAATATGGATTCTATTGGACTCCAGCAGCTGATTTCGTTAATGCTAACTTACAGAATCCAACTGTTAAAAATGCAGTGATTGGTAAAAAATTCGCTTTCAAAGTTACAGATTTGAATAAAAATATAAGTGTATCAAAAAGTGTAACTATGACTATCCAGCAAGGTCCTGCAATTGGTTTCAATAAATTATTCTATACAGTTAGAAATACTGATCGAGTTGATCTGACAGACGAAGATGTCTTGAAAGTAACTATTAATGGTGGTACTGCTCCATATAATTACAAATGGACAGACAACAATGGTAATGTAATAGATCCAACAGAAATTTATCCTCCATTGGGTTCTAGCAAATATTGGCTTACCGTTACAGATGCTTCTGGATGTACTTCAGCAGAAAAAAGCTTTAGTATAATTAGATACCCTAATAAGGATATTTATGATTATGCTATGCCAGGTATTGCTGGTCAAGGCTATATGCTTGCTTATCCAAACCCTGCTACTGATTTCATAAATATTTATGCAGATTTTGCTTCTTCTACCGAAGCTACTCTTAAAGTATATGATATCAAAGGTAATTTGGTATTCTTTACTAATATAGCAGAAACTAAACAATATGAAGGACAAATCAATGTATCTTCTCTTACAAGTGGCTCTTATACTATAGTAATTGAGACATTTGAAGATACAATTATTAATAGATTTATTAAAAAGTAATATTTAATAAATATTATAATATTAAAGGGCTGTTCTTTAATGAACAGTCCTTTTTTTTGAAAAAGTTATGAAACAAAAAATTTTTATTAATCTTACTAATGGTATCGAATCTTTACCATTTTTGGAAAAGGAAAATATCAATTTTATTAGAATACAGTCTAGCCATTGTGAAAGGCAGAAATATAATCAAATCTTAGATAGTATAGACTATAATTTCTTAATGTATTTGGCTATGGGATACGAATGTGTAGTGTATGATTTCTCTGCTAATTCTGAAGTACCAAAAGCTGTATATACAGGCTTAGAATGGATCAAATATGTTTGTAACCGAAGGTGGTTTGGTAGAGAAGAGGTAGTAGTTGTAAAAGATAAAATTGTAAATGAGTTCTACCAATTACAATATTCCAAAATAGAATACAAAACTAAAAGAAAAATTGATTATTTTAAAAAGTTTGTGCTAACTAACGAACTTAAAATTAGAACAATTACCGCTGAAACAAAATATGATAATAATATAGATTACTACAAAAAAATAATTTATGATATTTACAAATAAATTGTATATTTGGTTGTGAAAATATTTAATTTTATAAATGCAATAAAAGTATTGTGGTAGTAAAATCTATGCAAGAATATATAGATAATAATACGAATTAAATCAAAGTATTTACATTGATTTGATTGAGTTAAGATTGGAATAAAATTTATATTAATATGAGAATAAATTACTTAATTTAAAGGTATAATATGAAGAAATTTTTTATTACATTTTTTATAATTATTTCTTGTGTTGGCTATCTTAATGCTCAGAACGATATTACAATATCGAGAGAATTTAAGTTGTTTACTAATAGAAACGCACAAGGTTATACTAAGCCTTTGTTTACTACCTTGGGACAGAGCTTTAATACAAGCCTTATGAATACGTCCTATGTAGTTAATGATTGGTCGTTTGGGTTGGATATTTCTGCTATGGGAATGTTCATTCCAGACAACCAGCTTACTTTTGATGCGCAATTGCCCGATATGTTTGGCAATCAATCTATCACAGATATAGCATATTTCAAAGATGGAGTATTGATTAGGAATAAGAATGTAGGCCAAACTATTCAGCAGCCTACAATATATGGAGGTATAGCAACCCCAATTTTTGCAGCTCCTCAAAATACTTCATATCCAGATTCGATGTACAAAACATTAACATATATGGAAGGTAATAATGTATCATTTATGTCGGGCTTACCTGTGTTACAATTTGTAGTAGGTATGCCTACACGTACACAAGTGAGATTAAGATTTATTACCTTGCCAATAGATAACAGCTCTTTGTACTACTTTAATTTTGGTATTAATCAGAATATTGACAAAATGCTTAATCTATTCGACAAAAAATCACCTCAATCGTTATCATTGACTGCGGCTTATGCTTTGATAAATAGAAATTCTGGTGTAAATATAAACTCATTAGGGTTAGGTCTTAATTATAGTTATAAAACAGACTTAGGGATTACTTTTTATGCTGGAGCAATGTATGAAAATTTATCAGGCAATTTGAAAGCAGTTAGAGATACTGTTGGCTCTACTGGTAAGATAGTAGATAGTCCTTACAATGAAATTAGACAAGGGAATGATTTGACATTTGATATATCATCATTTACTAATTATAGAATTACTTGTGGTTTCTCTTTTGAAGTAGGTCCAATTGAATTTCACTTTGATGCAGCTTATGCATCTCAACCACAAATTAATTTTGGTGGTACTATATGGTTTTTCAAACCAGAAGAATTTGAATTTGAGCTTCCACCAATCAATCCACCTGAGATGAAAGCTAACAAACTGCTTTTGGCTCGTTCACCATTTAACCCAGAAATCCCTATCCAAACAGCTCAATTAGCTATGCAGCAAGAAAGAGTATTTAATATCAATGCTAAAGTCAATGCTTTCGGTAAAGTGAATGAAATTGAATATAATTTGGAAAAAATCAAAATTGAAGAATTTGCTTCTCGCCAGATGAGACCTATAATGCCTTATATATTCTTTGATGACAATTCTGCTGAAATACCTCAGAGATATAAGGTATATAATAATCCTTCGGAAGTTGCTAATTATAAATTCTCTTCT
>JBDHXE010000181.1:0-4604 GCA_039810525.1 Chlorobiota bacterium
GTATCTGATAGAGTGGATATTATTCATTATTTGCATACTTTGATGAGTGGTTATGGTAAGGATACACAGGAGGATTTAGTTAAATTGTCTGAAGCTTATAAATTGGGTGCTGGTAGTTCTGAACCTAATCAGATACCTGTGGCTAAAGCTATGTCTTTGATTGAAAAGGAAAATGCTAATAAGGAAAAGCTGGTGCTTAATATAGCAAAGACTTTATCTGATAGTAATAATCCTGATTATTCTATTATAGTGAAGGCTATTTCTAACCCTGAGAGAGCTGCTGCATTTTTGATGAATAATAGTGATTGGAAAGCTTCTCAAGAAGTGTTTTATACTATGGTGTCTAGTAATTTGAATTATAATGGCTTTTCGTCTTCGTTTTTAAGGTTTAAAAAAGATGATGTAGCTAAATTGTATAATTATTTGCAGCACGTAATAGTTGCGCCACAAGCTTAATTTGAATTTATGAATAAGCTAATAATATTGGTTCTTTTTTTGCTTTCTACTAAGATATCAGTATTATTAGCTAATAAAAGTCCTGAGGTAGGTATAGAATATGACAAATATTTAGGTCAATCCGTTGACCTAAATTTGTCTTTTACTGATGCTGATGGTAATATTAGAAAGCTTAAAGATGTAATTACCAAACCTACTGTCTTATCCTTAGTTTATTATAACTGCCCCGGTATATGTAGTCCACAATTGACGAGTTTAGCTGAAGTGATAGGCAAAGTGTCGCTTACGGCTGGTAAGGATTATCATCTGCTGACTATAAGTTTTGACCCGAGGGAGGATGCTAAGGTAGCTAAAAGGTGGAAGTCTTCTTATTTGGAGAATTTGTGGAAACCTATACCGCAGTCTACTTGGGATTTTATGGTTGGTGATAGTTTGAATATAGCTAAATTAACTGATGAAGTTGGTTTTAGGTATAAATTTGATGGTAAAAATGATTTTATTCACTCAGGTGCATTGATTTTTCTGGATAAGAATGGTAAAATAGTACGTTATTTATTAGGTACTGAATATATTCCTTTTGATTTTCAGTTGGCTGTTTACGAAACTAATAGTAGCAAACCTGCATATTCTATTTCTAATATTATGACATTTTTTTATAATTATGATCCTATTGGTAGGACATATTTGTTTAGCTTTGGTAAGAGTGTAGCAGTTTTGATATTTGTGTTAGCAAGTATGTTTTTAATATTTATAATATTTAAAGGAAGAAAAAAATTAAATTCATAAAATTATAATAATTTTTATTTCTTTGCTTATTTTTCCTTTCTCGTATAACATTTCTTGGATTTCATTATTATATTTGCTAGAATATATAGTCATTGTTGAATTAATAATAAAATATGAATAATTTAAGTCTTTTTGTTAGAAACATTATTGAATTAGGTAAGATTAAAGTTACTGTATCAGTGGCTATTTCTGGAGCTATTGGCTATATTTTGGCAGGTGGGCATTTAGATTTTAATTTACTGCTTATTTCTATTAGTATTTTTATCTTAGCGGTGGGTGGTGCTTCTTTGAATAATGTGCAAGAAGTGGATTTAGATAAATTTATGGAGAGGACTAAGCATAGACCCTTACCTGATAATAAGATGAGTAAAAGAAGTGCATTGATTTGGTCGGTAGTATTGTTGGTGATTGGTTTTTTACTTTTATTTATTTGTTTTAATTATTTTGTGTTTTTGGTAGGAGTTTTGACATTTCTTTGTTATAATGCTATATATACGCCTTTGAAAAAGACAACAATTTTGGCTGTAATACCGGGATCTCTATCTGGTGTATTGCCTTTTATTATTGGTTGGAGTGCCGCAGGCGGGTCGCTATATAGTATAGCACTTTTGATTTTAAGTGCCTTTATATTTGTTTGGCAAATACCACATTCGTGGTTAATTATGTTGCTTTATGAAAATGATTATAGCAAAGCAGGATTTCAGATTCCGATGCGTTACTATAAGGTTAGACAATTAAAGATTTTTATATATTTTTGTATTATATTGATGGTGCTATTTACCATTCTTTTATATTTATTTGGATATACTACGCACATTTGGGTAATTTATCTACTTTTAGTATTAGGTATAGATATTATCTTTCATGTAAGATTTTTGATTTGGCAGTGGGATACTGATGTTCATTTGCGTAAAATGTTTGTAAAAGTAAATATTTATGTGCTATTGGTATTGATTATTTTGAGTATTGATAGATTGACTTAGTTTATTTTTTATATATTGTTTAGTTTAGAGATTATTAGGTTTTATTGATATGATTAGGAATGTGATAGCTGGATCGAGCAACCCAATTTATGCTCCTCTTAAAATGCTTTATTATTACTTTAACAACAAGTATTATGAAATTAATAATATAATTAGTAAAATTGAGCTAAATAATGATGATACTCTATACATAGAGTTGAATAATGGAATTAAGTTAATTTATAAGCCTTATACTCGTAATGCAGAGATAAATTTTACTGAAAGATATGAGTATGGTAAGAAATCTAAGATGGAAAAAATTTTAGATGTGGAGCGCTTTTATTTTGTATATGATTTGATTCATGAAATATATATTAAAAATGAATATTTTAAATATTTTGATATTAAGGCAAATGATATAGTGTTAGATGCTGGTGCTAATATAGGTTTGTTTACTTTGTTGGCAGGAAAGATGATGAATAATATGGGTAAAATAATATCTGTAGAACCAGACGATAATAACTATGATATGCTTTTGGAGAATATTAAATTAAATAGGCTGACTAATGTAATACCTTATAAGAAAGGTTTGTGGTCTGAAATCACTAATTTAGAATTATTGATAGGTAACCGCCCCGGTGAGCATTCGTTGTTGGATAATGAACAATTTTCAGGTAAAAGGGTGGTAATAGAATGTATTACATTAGATTCGCTTTTAGAGACTTTTGGATTATCTCATTTTGATTTTATTAAAATGGATATAGAGGGTGCAGAAATAGAGGTGGTATTAAATTCTAAGATTGTTTTAAATGATATTAGAACAAAATGGGTTATAGAAGCTCTGCATCAAGTAGAAGGCAAGCCTGCTTATAAGTCAATAATACCATTTATGAAAGAAAATAATTTTAAAATATTAGGCGAAGTAGATAATTATCGAGGTACTATTTACGCTGTAAAATAATATAATATAATTTAATTTAATTTACTAGTAGAATTTATATTAATAGTATATTTTTTATAATTATAATAATAGGTATATCATGCTAAATATAGCTGTGATAGGCTGTGGATATTGGGGAGCTCATTTAATACGAAATTTTAACAATGCAAATGATTGGCATCTTAAATATTTGTGCGATATAGATGATATTCATTTGAATAAGCTAGCAAATCAGTACAAAAGTATAGCCACAACTACTAATTATTCAGAAATTTTAAGAGACAAGTCAATAGATGCTGTAGTAATTGCTACTTCTTCTGAATCTCATTACCCAATTGCTAAAGATGCTTTGTTGGCTGGTAAGAATGTGTGGGTAGAGAAGCCATTTACTCAAAATTCATTACAAGCTAAAGAGTTGGTAGATATAGCTAATAAGAACGGACTAATTATTAATGTAGATCATACCTATTTGTATACTTCATCGATAAGGAAAATAAAAGAGATTATAGATAGCGGTGAGCTTGGAGATTTAATTTATATAGATGCTGTACGGATTAATTTAGGGTTATTCAGGCATAATGAAAATGTAGTATGGGATCTTGCTCCACATGATTTGTCTATAATAAGTTTTCTTAATCCAATAAGACCAATTTCTATAAGTGCAATTGGTAATGCATTTTATCCTTATAGTAATCAAAAATTGGAAGAGGTAGCTTATATTACAATAAGATATGAGGATAATTCTATAGCTCATATTAATGTAAATTGGCTTTCGCCTGTGAAAATTCGCCAAATAATAATAGGTGGCACTAAGCGGATGCTGCTATATGATGATATGCAGACTGTAGAAAAAATTAAGGTATATAATAGTGGAGTTACTATAAATACTCGTCAAGATGTGTATGATACTTTGGTGCAATATAGAGTAGGCGATATGTATTCGCCTTATGTAAAAGATAATGAAGCATTGGCTACGGAGTGTGCTCATTTTTATGATTGCATAAATAATAGGGTAGATTCGTTTACTGATGGATCTGCTGGTGTATTGAATGTTAGTTTGCTCGAAGCAGCGCAATTATCATTGCAGAATGGTGGTAAAGAAATTTTATTATAAATTAATATAAAGATATTATGGGAATAAGTTATAAAGAATCGGGAGTAAATATTGCTGCTGGCGAAGAAACTGTAGATAGAATAAAGCCGTTGGTAAAAAGTACTCACAATAAGAATGTGTTATCCAATATTGGTCTGTTTGGTGGGTTCTATGAGTTGGATTTTAAGCAGTATGAAGCTCCTGTATTAGTAGCGTCTACTGATGGGGTAGGTACTAAATTGAAGGTAGCTTTTGCAGCAAACAAGCACAATACTGTGGGGCAGTGTCTAGTAAATCATTGTGTAAATGATATATTAGCTTGTGGAGCTAAGCCTCTATTTTTTTTAGATTATTTTGCAACTGGTAA
>JBDHXE010000182.1:0-4593 GCA_039810525.1 Chlorobiota bacterium
CGGACTTAGGTATAGCAGTAGATCAAGATATATATAATAATTTCTTAGAATATTTTTTAGATAAAGATAATTATATAGCCTCTATTAACCAGATTAAAAATAATATCAGTAAATTTTCAAATAATATACAAATCGAACTCAATAATTATATTAATTCCCGATTCAATTCGTCACTGCCAAATTCAAGACTATCAGTTGTTGTATAAGATAGTTAATTGAAAATAATTAACCAAAAGGAATTTAATGCAAGGAAACGAGACTTTTTTCTGGATACCATTTTCAATTATTGTAGCTATTATGCTATATATAGATATCTGGGTTACAGATCATAGAAAATCAGCAATTACGCTTAAACAAAGTGTAATTTGGACTTTTGTTTGGATTGGTGTTGCGTTGCTATTCAATGCAAGTATATTCTTATTTATGGATAATGGAAAAACCGTAGGCATACAATTCCTATCAGCATATTTAGTTGAAAAATCATTATCTGTTGATAACCTCTTTGTGTTTTTGATGATATTCAAAGTGCTACATATTACAGAAATTCATCAGCCACATATATTGAAATGGGGTATTCTTTCTGCTATTGTAATGAGAGTTGTTTTTATTCTAGCAGGTGTTACTTTACTTCACTATTTCCATCCTATTATTTATGTATTTGCTATACTACTTCTATTTGCAGCTTGGAAAATGGCATTTGGAAGTGATGCCAAATTAGATCCCGAGACTAATAAGATTATCCAATTTATGAAAAGGAATTTCAATTACATTCATGACTATGATGGTAATCAATTCTACTTCAAAAAAGAAAGTATATTGTATATTACACCACTATTGCTAACTCTGGTAATGATTGAATTATCTGATATAATGTTTGCAATTGATTCTATACCAGCAGTTTTAGCCATTACACCCGATCCATTTATAGCTATTACATCTAATATTTTTGCTATATTAGGATTAAGAGCATTATATTTTGTGATTGAAGGTATTGCCGAAAAGTTTTATTTATTAAAATATGGCGTAGCTCTAATCTTAGCTTATATAGGTGTCAAAATGAGTTTAGTAGATATTTATCCTATCCCAACTTATATATCTTTAACTATTATTTTAACAGTTCTAACTCTATCTATACTACTATCTTTAATTTTCAAACAAAAGAATGACTAATAAAAAAACTTCGGAAGAATTTAATCTTCCGAAGTTCTTCAATTATCAATAGACATTCAGTGAATTATTTAATTACACTAAATTTCTTCGTAATAGCCCCAATATCACTTACAAAAGTGATGAAATATACACCATTTTGTAAACTTTGAATATCTATTGTAAATTCGTTCCTATTATCTATATTCGATTTTAATAGAGATTGTCCTGCAATATTAGTTATAGTATAATTTCGCAAAAATTGATTAGTATGATTATTGATAGCTACTTTTAGATTTGTATTATCAATATTAGTTAAATTAATATCAAATAAATCTTTGATATCACTATCATTTACAGAATTAGGATCTATGCCTATTCCAGTCAGTTCAATTTGTTTGGAGCTATAATATTTATCGTTACTTACTATAGTAAGACTTGCATTCTTATTACCTTTGGATAGTGGCTCAAATTCAATTTTTAGAGTGATAGTATCTTTTTGAGTTAATATACGCGGATTAGGGCTTGCTGTACTCTTTTCCTCTATAATTGAAAACTTTTTAGTAGAAGATAACGGTAATTTAATATCCGATATCTCTATACCCTTAGAATTAGCTGGGAATATTTTGATTTCTTTCACTAATTTTTCATTAATATTAACTTCTCCAAAAGCAATTTTATTATTAGCAACGTCAGTCAATAATTGGATTTGGGGAGCTACTACAAAACTCCAACTATAGAAGTTACCCCAATCATAAGGAAATTGTTTTATCATATACTGATTACTATATACCTTCAATAGCCCATTTTTCAACCCATAAAGTTGAGCATACATCCAAAATCCTAGTCCATAGCCTTGTGGGTTTTCAATAGTTAAAGTATAATATCCAGAATCTAAATTTACAGTATCTCGTATTATCTGATTATTAAATGTTTTTTCCTTGATAAACTTGTATTCCGAATTAACATCTGTAATAAAATATGTATATGGCGAGCTAGTCAAGTCCATTACCTCAGAATTATTTCCTGTAAATTCAATTATAAATTGATTAGGAATTTCAGGAAAAGAAGACTCAAATTTTGTCTGACCCCTATTATTATATAAGTATTCATCATCACTTCCATTTACACTAACAATTACTACATAGAAAATATTAGATAAACCTTTATGATACCAATCCTTGTACGGCAGCTCTAATACAGATTTCTCCATAATAGAAATAGGGCTTACCAAATCAATTGTTGATTCAGCTAAATTATTGGTGTCGTTGCCATATTTGATAGTAACTTGCGTAATAGGATTACTACCAGTATTTTGAATCTCTATTATCGGACCAGCGATTGTTGGATTTAATCTGTTATTAATATAATCATTACTTGGTGAGATAATTTTAGTTAATCGTGCATCATTTTTAAAATTTGCATCTCCATAAGTGAATAGAAAACCACGAATGACCCAATTAGGTGGAGTGCCATCGTCAGTTCTTACGAAATTATATGCTTGCATATCATAATCAATAGTATTATCCTTGCCATGCTCAATGAACTCTGATATATCAAAGTCAAAAAAATCAACTTTGGCACCCGGGCACCAATTAGATCTATTAAAAATCCAAGTGCCACCTTGCGGATAAATTGGATTACCTCCACATTTACGCCATATATTGCGAGTAAATCTTCGAGTACCATTGATAGATACATAACCGTCCTTGCTACAAAACTCAGCACAATTATCCGCCGATGCTCCAAATCCATGCCCTGTTTGGGTAATCCTAAGTACAGCATTCTTCTCATTACTATTAAAATTATAATTATAAGGAATTAGCTTCTCTTCAATTTTATTATCATAAGCTACATTGCCCAAATCCCAAAGCTTAGTCATATTTATTGGATTACGAGGGGGAGTGCCCTCAATTATATCAAAAGACAATTCAAGATCTTCCATTGTATTCTGATCATACTGATCGCCCCATCCGCCGCAAGGTGCATGAATAAAGACTTTGCCTGATAATAATGAAATGAAATCTGATACATCTATTACCCAATTTACACCATCACCAAGAGATAAGCCATTTCCATAGGGAGTAATATATCTGAATATTTCATAATCTTCTTTAAAAGTATTGTCGTTATTGAAATCTACCTCTGCTATTATCTTTCTTTGGATTGTAGAATCAGGCTCTACAAAACTCGAATCTATAGCCTTCCCATTATTATCAAAAGTATAATTGTCATAATAAGTAGGCCATACTATTATGGAATCAGATGGTATGGCTGGTTTATCCAAATTTTTATATAAATATAATACCTGACCATCTTTTGGAGTTTTAATAATATTGCCATCTTTGTATTGGTATGTCCAAGAAGTATCTCTCATATAAGAAAAACTCATAGGAAAAGATGTATTTACCCTAAAATTAACTCCATAAAATTTACTTACATATACATAAGCTAAGTAATCCCATTCTCCACACGGTTTACCCGGTGGACATCTTAATTTATAATTCATTAATACTCTATCTACTTTGTTTGGGTCCAATTTAGGAAAATTAATCCATCCGATCCTTCGCTGTTGAAATTCAAAAGCCCTTATTTTGGTAGTATCACCGGGAGATGAGTATAAACTAATAGATAAAATAAATAACCCAATAAATATAAAAAAAATGTTTCTTACAAACATATAAAACTCCTCTATAAAACTAACTTACTGGCATAGAAAAGTAAAATGTAGATCCTTTTCCTAATTCACTGTCTACTTTGATACTACCACCTAATAATTTAGTTAATTCCTTGCAAATAGCAAGTCCTAATCCATTGCCTTCGTAATTACGTGCAATAGATCTTTCTGATTGATAAAATCTTTCGAATATTTTCTCTATATGATCTGCACTAATACCTATACCAGTATCTTTTACATAGATTACTATATCAAAACTATCAATATAATATCCTATTTCTACTCTGCCATTAAGAGTGAATTTAATTGCATTACTTAGCAAATTAGTTACTATTTGGTATAGTCTTTTAGGATCTGATTGGATTATACTGTTTTCATCATCCAATGCAAATTTATAATCTAAAGTAATATTTTTAATGGTTGCTTTACCATAGTATTCTTCGTAAATATCCATTAATAAAGAGTTAAGCATTACATTTTGGTAATCTATTGTAACCTGTTTTGTTTCTATTTGCGAAAGCTCTAATATATTATTCATTGTATCTAACAAACGATAACTACTCTGCTTAATCAAATTAATAAATTCTTTTATTTCTTCTTGCCTCAAATCTTCGTTTTCTAATAATTTGGTAAATCCTAAAATACCATTCAGTGGCGTTCTTATTTCATGAGACATATTTTGCAAGAAAGCAGTCTTTAAAGTATCACTTTCTTCGGCTCTATCTTTGGCCATTTTTAATTCATCATCAATATTTTTTTGTTTGGTTATA
>JBDHXE010000183.1:0-4584 GCA_039810525.1 Chlorobiota bacterium
AAATATTTTATTCGTTCAAATTTAGCAATAGCCTATTTCACCCTCCTATTTCCTTGTTTTAAAATCTGAATTTATTGTAATAATCAATCATTTTTTAAAATTTTAAAGGAATTTATATGAAATATATATTTTTTATATTATTTTTCTCTTCATTATTAATTGTAAAAGCTGAAGAGATCAATATCAAGATTTCCTATGTTGGAAATATGGAATTTAATGATAAAATATCATACAAATATGGGGATATAATAGGCAAAATTGATAATAATTCTATAATTAAAATCAATATTAATAAAGATACTAAATTATACTTATTTAATACTAAAATTGGAAATTTCTCTTTTGATTACGATGATTTAAAAAATAATACTCAGCTTATTTTGCATGATAAAGAGTATAATGCTGGGCCAATTACTGTATTTGGTATCAAAGAAAATAGCACAATTACTAATTCTACTTCTTTAAATTCGGACGATAGATTGCAATACGATGGCGGTATGTTCTTGGATAATATAGTGGGATTTAGCTCTATTAAGAAAAGCCCTTCTTATGGTTTCGACCCTGTATTGCGAGGCTTCAAAAATGAGCAAATTAATATATTGGTTAATGGTTGCGAATCGAGTATTAACTCTTGTCCTAATAGAATGGACCCACCTACAAGTCATATACCTATGAGTCAGATAGAAAAAGTAGAGGTTATCAAAGGTCCCTATGGTCTAAGATATGGCAATTCTTTTGGTGGAGTAGTAAATTTCATACCTATTGATGAATTTGCTATTGATTATGATAATGTGGTAAAGGGAAATTTGAGTAGTAATTATGAGAGTAATGGGTCTATAACTAAGAATAATCTCAATTTAATATATGGAGACGATAAAGCATTTGTTGGATTATCTGCTTCGTTTAATGAAGGAGGCAACTACAATGATGGTAGTGATTCTACAGTACAAGCTAAATTCCAAAAATCTGGTCTTGGGGTTAATACTGGTTTCAAATTTGATGATAATACAATAAAAGCTAAATTCTCTATGAATAGTGGCAAAGATGTAGACTATCCTACATTGGGTATGGATATGAAGTATGATGATACATATTCTGTAGAAGCTGAGCATAGCTATAACTTCAATTCTAATAACTTACAATCTTTGAAAACTAATATCTATTACTCCAAAGTAGAGCATCTTATGAGTAATTATTTAAGACCATCAGCCAAAATGATGCTCCACGAATCACTTATCAATACTATTAATTATGGTGGTCGCACAGAAGCAGAATTTAATTTTAATAATAGCCAATTATATACTGGTATAGATTTCAAATCAGAGTTTGCAGAAGGCGATTCTTATCAAAATTCTTCTATACAAAAATCATCACTTTTTTCGCAGTATAGTTACCATCAAGAAGACTATAATATAATGGCTGCTTTTAGATTGGAATACAATCAGCCAACTTCCGAAATGCCTGATAGCAATTTTTACAAAGTCAATGCTAAGGCAGATAATCAAGTTAATTTTAGTGCAAGTATCGGCTCTAATTATTATATTATTAATAATTTCACAATAGGTCTGTGGTTGGGTAGATCGCAACGTAGCGGTAGTATTTCTGAGAGATATATTAATTATTTCCCAATAGGATTAGACCCTTACGAAGTAGTGGGCAATCCTAATGTAAAACAAGAAGTAAACAATCAATTAGATTTGCAAATCAATTTTAATTCCGAAGTATTAGATTTTAAAATTAACCCTTTCTTTAATTTAATTAATAATTATATACTTGCGATTAAAGACAATTCTCTTATACCTAAAAGACCTACAAGTCCGGGTGTAAGAAGAATATCTAATTATGGCGATGCATACAAATATGGAGTAGAGCTATCTATTTCTAATGCAATTGTATATGATATTAGAAGCAATATTAACTTGGCTTATACTTATGCAGAAATGCAAAATAATGAACCAATGCCCGAAATTATGCCATTAGAAGTTAATATTAAATTATATAGAAAATTCCTAGATGATAAATTAAAGACAGAAGTAGAATTGCACTATGCTGGCAATCAAGATAGGGTTTCTACAACTTTTTCAGAAAAGACTACGCCAGATTATTATGTATTGAATGCAAATTTAAGTTACCAAATATTTGGCAATCTATCAGTAGAATTGGGGGTCAATAATATATTAGACCAAGCATATTATCAGCACTTAAGCCGCACTATTAGTGGTACTAACCGAAGGCTTTATTCGCCCGGTAGAAGTATGTGGGCTACACTCTCTGTTAGTATATAATATCAATAACCCTAAAAATAAAGCAATGCTGTATAAACTATTCAACCGATGAGCTCTTATCATCGGTTGAATTATTAATAAATAAATTTCTATTTTATTTATAATTTACCTTCTGCTAATAAAAGCGATTTATCGTAAAGTTCCTTATTGTTAACGTTAAATTCATATTTAATACTACATATTAAATTCTCTAAGGTTAATATTTTCCAGCTTTTACATTTGTAGATATTATTAGAGCCTATTCTATCAGCAGTATAAATTTCATAAGAAAGAAGAAAATGATGAGCGTCATCAGTTACTTTGAAATTCACCGATGGCGATAAATAGAAAGATCTAAATGAAGAGTTTATATTGTCAATACTATAGGTTTTACATTCCAAATAATTCAATCTATTACTTTTGTCATAAAATTGTATATCAGGATAGCCTGTATTTTTTCTTTTCCCTGATAGTGTAGTAGGAATTGATGCTTTGTAGCCATTAGCGTCTAAAGCATCTCTGACAAATGACTCTATATCATTGCCTACTTCATTTGGACGGCTTCTTTTAATGCCATTTATATTAATTTTCTTACCAGCTTCATTCGCTACTACTTCCAGCTCTTTCAATAGTTGAATATCTAATTTATTAAACTTATCAAAAGGTATAATTTCAAACCCTGATAATCCTTCAATTATATTTTTTAATTGGACGGCTTTGAGTGGTTTTAACATCTGCGATATTACACCACTTAAATCTTCTGATACTTGTTTCATTCAATCTATCTTTTTCTAAATATAACTATTCTATTTGTGTTAGTTCCTTTATTATTATTATTAACGCCCCAAATATTTGATGTTTTAGTAAATATTTGTTCATTAATTAAAATACCTTGGCAATCAAAACCAACTTCAATACCAATTTTAACAACATTTTCATCTAATTTTACTTTACCATTTCTAACTTCTCCAACTTCAAAAGCAACATAACCATTCTGTTTAGTTATTCTGAAAAGCTGCAAAAAAACATTCTTGATAAATATATTCCATTCTTCTATTTTCTTTGTAACTACTATTTTAGATGCAATATGATTATAATCAATATTGTTAAACCAGCACCTTAGCCAATTATCGTCAGCATATTGCACTACATCAAGGAATGGTGGCGATGTAACTGTTAGACTTATAGTATTGTCAGGTATAGAGTAAGTTTGTCTTGCATCTTCATTCACAAAATATGATTTTTGCGAATGCTCATATAAATTTTCTCTAATCTGCGGAGTTATATCTTTTAACAAATCTTTAGATTTTTTGATAATAATGTCTTTAACATTGCGATACTCTGGTGTTTGATTACGTTTTTGATTTATTTTAATTTGACTATCTTGTGTTACTGCTTGATTTGGAGGCATTGTATATACAGAAAAGAAACCTTTAGAATGACCCGTTAAGCGATTAGTAGCTACCATTCTTATCCACTCATCTACATAGTCTAACTTGTTTTTAGTAAGTAAATAATTTCTAATCGAAAGTATCTCATTAAGAGTATTATCTTCATAGAACATAGTTAGATCAATATCTGCACTCAATTTATCGTCATATTTTATTGTAGCTAATCTATCTATTATATCCTCTATTTTTGGCGGATTAGTTCGCGGTTTAGATAATACAATTGATAACGGATTGACATCATTTGCGTAGAAATTACGATTAAGCAATGCTGATTCAATAGCAGTGGTGCCCCTACCTGAAAATGGGTCATAAATATAGTCTTCTTCATTTGTAAGCAATTCAATAAAAAATCTCGGCAACTGTGGCTTAAAACAAGCTCTATAAGAAATTTCATGTATAGAATTAGCCTGCCTCTGTTTCGCAGTCCAATATTCATTAATATAACGAGGGATATTATTATTATCAAATTTAAAATAATCTATATTAGTTATAGATTCTTCAGCAAACATTGAATTATCATTTTCTAATTTGAAATTAACTAAATAATTATGTATTTCACTCATAGCTTACATACTTCTTTTCTATGCTTGGAGTCTACTTCGTATAATACTTTTGTATTCTGCCACATTGTAACTAACCTACTGCATTAATAATTCTTTTTAAATTTTGTATACGATTATTTTAAATAATTAATGTAAAAAAAGACTCTTCTCGCCTCATAAATTGCAAACAACTGTATAAATACGGGCTTATTTATAAAAAATTAATTATAAGGTTATACAGAAACAAAACTATACTTATAAAAATGTTAGAGGCTGTCTCATAAGTCAGATTTCTATGTTTTATTTACTATTTCTTTATTAAGAAAT
>JBDHXE010000184.1:0-4577 GCA_039810525.1 Chlorobiota bacterium
AGGTTGATTTACTAAATAAAGTAGGTGAATCTAAGTTGAGATTGCTGGGTATATTGGAGGCTACAGAGCAGGGTATATTTGAAGTGGATACTGATGGTAGGTGTACATTTATAAATAGGTCTGGTAGTGAATTGGTTGGTTGTTCTGTAGATGAGTGTATAGGTAGGTATTTAGGTGATGTTATTAAAATAGTGGGAATAGATGAAGGTATTAACTGTTTGTTGGATACTGATGAGTTGAGGTATGATGAGATTGTGTTGGAAAGAATTGATGGTTCTACTTTTGTAGCTGAATTGTCTTCTAAACAAATATATGTTGGAAAGGATAAGAGTGGTGTAGTGATAACTTTGGTAGATATTACTGATCGCATAGAGATTAGAAAGAAGGTAGAGGGCAGTGAGAGCAAATATAAGTTGCTTGCAGAGAATTCTACTGATATTATTTGGAAGTTGGATGATAATAATAGAATAGTGTACGTAAGCCCATCTATAAGTAATATGCTGGGATATAATGTAGATGAGGTAATTGATCTGGAGATTTTTGTATTGCTTACACCTGGCTCTATGATGAATATGGCTGAAGGTTTGGAGCAATTGCATAATAAATTGTTTTCGATTAAAGACTCGAAATCTGTTTATTTAGAATTAGAGATGTTGGCAAAAGATGGATCTACTATGTGGACTGAAACTGTATGTAGTGTGTTGCATGAAGATAATGATAATTATTTTGGTGTAGTGGCAACATCGCGTAATATAAACGAGCGTATTAAGGCTGAGCAAATAAATAATAATTTGATGATAGATATTAAATCTAAAAATGAATTGATGGAAGATGGTATATTTCAGAAGAATTTTTTAATAGAAGAGCTAAGTAAGATTAAAGAAAATTTGGAATTGAAGAGTAATGAGAAGGATAAGTTTTTTTCTATATTGGCTCATGATTTAAAATCTCCTTTTGCAGGGTTTCTGGGTTTGACTCAAATATTTGCTAATGATATTGATTCGTTTACTAAAAGTGAGCTTCAAGAGATTGGTATGAATATGCATGAATCGGCTAATAATTTGTATAAATTATTAGAAAATTTGCTGCAGTGGTCTAGAATACAGCAAGATAGAATAGCTGTTGATTTGGAAGATTTCTCTATTAGCATGCTAATTAAGCAGAATATTGATTTGCAAATAGAGGTGGCGCGGCAGAAGGATATTGTAATAGTCAATATGGTGGCAGATGATTGTATGGTAAGAGCTGATATATCTATGCTGAATACAATATTTAGGAATTTGCTATCTAATGCTCTGAAATTTACGTTGCGTGGTGGTAAGATAGTAGTGGCTAATAGTAAAAGTATCAGTGATAATTATGTATGTATATCTGTAAAGGATAGTGGTATAGGAATGCCAGCAGAAATAAGGGATAATTTGTTTAAGATTGATCAGAAAGTATCAAGGCCGGGAACAGAAAGTGAGCCAAGTACGGGGCTGGGATTGTTGCTCTGCAAGGAGTTTATAGAAAAGATTAGCGGTAAGTTATGGGTAGAAAGTATAGAGGGAGAGGGTAGTACTTTTTATTTGCTTATTCCATTAGCAGTAAATGATGACCGAGGATTCAGGGTATAAGATAAAATTTAATTTAATCTATAAAATAATTTTAAAAAAAATATAAATAGTGAAATCAACTAAATGATTTTTTTTTATTTTAGGCTAAAATTGTTTAAATTTCGTGTTGTTATTGAGTAAATTATTAAAAAGTTAGTTTAGCATAAACTAAAATCGAGATGTATTTACGGGGGAACTTAAAGTGTCTATAATAATTTTGTTGATAATAGCGAGTTTAATTGTTGCGACTATATTTATGATATTGTTTTTATGGGCAGTTAAAACCAATCAATTTAAAGACACCTACACACCTTCATTGCGAATACTAAGCGAAGACAAGAAAGAGAAAAAAGAAAATATAATTAAATAGTATTTTTTAGGATAATCAATGAGCCAATTTGATTCTAATTTACAAGAAAATCGTAACATAGAAACATTTAGTTACGACAATAAGATAGTAAAGTATTTTATTATCGCTTCTGTAGTGTATGGTGTAACAGCCTTTTTGGTAGGGCTAACCATAGCAATACAGCTTTATGTCCCGAGGCTATTCCCCTCGTTGGATTTTGGAGTACCATATTTAGTGTTTAGCCGCTTACGTCCATTACATACGAATGCGGCTATTTTTGCATTTGTGGGAAATATAATTTTTTTGGGTGTATATTACTCTATGCAGCGTTTGCTTAAAACTCGAATGTGGAGTGATAAGCTAAGTCAGATACATTTCTGGGGTTGGCAGCTTATAATTTTGGGTGCAGTAATCACATTACCATTGGGTATTACCAGCAGTAAGGAATATGCTGAACTTGAGTGGCCGCTCGATTTAGCAATTACTATAGTCTGGGTGATTTTTGGTATTAATATGATAATGACTCTAATCCATAGACGAGAAAGGCATATGTATGTGGCTATCTGGTTTTATTTGGGTTCGTGGGTAGCTATAGCTATTCTTCATATAGTCAATTCAGCAGAGATACCATATAGTTGGTGGCATAGTTATAGTTTGTTTGCAGGTGTGCAAGATGCATTGGTGCAATGGTGGTATGGGCATAATGCGGTAGCTTTCTTTTTGACGACTCCGTATTTGGGTCTGATGTATTATTTTTTGCCAAAGGCTGCGGATAGACCAGTTTATTCGTATCGTTTATCTATAGTGCACTTTTGGTCTTTAGTCTTTATATATATGTGGGCAGGTCCTCATCATTTGTTGTATTCATCTCTTCCGGGATGGACTCAAGCATTAGGGACAGCTTTTTCGGTAATGCTATTGGCTCCATCTTGGGGTGGCGCTATGAATGGTTTGCTTACATTGCGTGGTGCTTGGGATAAGGTACGAGAAGATCCTATATTGAAGTTTATGGTGGTGGCAGTAACAGCTTATGGTATGGCTACTTTTGAGGGGTCTATGCTTTCGATAAAGAGTGTGAATGCAATATCTCATTTTACTGATTGGACGATAGCTCATGTGCATGTAGGTGCTTTGGGTTGGAATGGATTTTTGGGTTTTGGTATATTGTATTGGATAGTGCCAAAATTGTGGAATACTGAATTGTATAGCAAGAAGCTTGCTAATTGGCATTTTTGGATTGGATTTTTGGGTATAATATTGTATGTAGTACCGATGTATTGGGCTGGTGTAACTCAGGGCTTGATGTGGAAACAGTTTTCTCCAGATGGTCTATTGCTGTATAAGAATTTCTTAGAGACAGTATCTCCATTGATACCGATGTATGTGATCCGTTCTATTGGTGGTTCGCTTTTTGTAACTGGTGCTATTTTGATGACTTTTAATCTTTATAAAACTGCAAGGGCTGGCTCGTTTGTGGCTAATGAAGAGGCACAAGCTATGGCATTGCCTAAGGTTTATAAAGAAAAGATTGGTCATAAGTGGTTGGAAGGCAAGCCAGTACAGTTCACTATAGCTTCTTTGGTAGCTGTAGGGTTGGGAGGATTTTTGGAGATAGTGCCTATGCAGATAATAAAGTCTAATGTACCAACTATACCAAGTGTAAAGCCATATACTCCGTTGGAGCTGATTGGTAGAGATATCTATGTAAGAGAGGGATGTTATACTTGTCATTCACAATTGATACGTCCATTTCGTTCTGAAACGGAAAGATATGGGGAGTATTCTAAGTCTGGTGAATATGTGTATGATCACCCATTCCAATGGGGCTCTAAGAGAACTGGACCAGATCTTCATAGAGTAGGCGGCAAGTATCCTAATGCTTGGCATTATCAACATATGTATGACCCTCAGTCTATATCTCCGGGCTCAATTATGCCGCGATTCCCTTGGTTGATTACTGATAATTATGATATTAAGATAATAGGTAGCAAAATCAGGGCTATGCAGACTCTTGGAGTGCCTTATCCAAAAGATTATGATATGGTAGCAGAACAAGATGTAATGACTCAAGCTAAGGATATAGCTTTGGATCTGAAGGGTTCTAAAATTAATGTAGAGCCAAGCAAAGAGATAATAGCTCTAATAGCTTATCTGCAGAGGTTGGGAACTGATATAAAAGTGAAGAATGTAGTAGAGTCTAATAATATGCAAACTATAGTTAAATAGTATGTTTAAAAATTTATATAGTAACTTAGAACATATAGCGATATTCCCGATATTAGCAATGATTATATTTTTAATTGTTTTTTTGGGAATAATATATTATGCTTATAAAATGAAAAAGAAGACGGTGGATTATATAAGTAATCTACCGTTGGAAGATGGTAGTTCAAAACCTAAAAATGGAGAAAATTAAAAATGTCAAAATCAGAAGATAAAATATTAGATCACAATTATGATGGTATTCAAGAGTATGATAATCCAATGCCGAGTTGGTGGTCTACTATGTTTGTAATTTCAATTATTTGGGCTATAGCTTATTTTACATATTACCATATAGCTGGTATGGGGGATACTCAATATGATGAGTATGCTTCTGAATTGCAAGATACTGGTAATCAAGCAAGTGCCAA
>JBDHXE010000185.1:0-4553 GCA_039810525.1 Chlorobiota bacterium
TTGATCCCAATCAGGCCTTAATAACTCATTCATAATTCTATCTCCTGATCCCATTCGTGATCGTTTATACCTTCTAAATAATTGGCGTATCGAGATGCAGTAAATAAATAATCGCTTAATCTATTTAAAAATTTAATTGGTGTATCGCCTATATCTTCACTCTTTGAAAGCTCAACTGCCAAACGTTCAGCTCTTCTACAGACTGTCCTTGCTTGCTGCAAATGTGCTGATACTATGCATCCTCCCGGTAAAACAAAGTGCTTAAGTGGAGGTAATTCTTCGGTATATTTGTCTATTAAGTTTTCTAAATATGGTACTGATTCAGCTTGTAATCTAATCACATTGGTTTTTGGTTTAGGGAAATATGGTGTAGCTAAGTCGCTACCTAAATTGAATAATAGATTTGATAAAATTTCTAAATGTCTATCTAATGGTTTTTTGGGGCTAAACGCTCTCACTAAGCCTATTATGGTATTTAATTCGTCAACAGTTCCATAGGTATCTACTCTTAAAGCGTATTTCTGAACACGCTGTCCATTAAAGAGACCTGTACTACCATCATCGCCTTTTTTTGTGTATATTTTCATAATATCAATAAATAATTTATTAAAAATACATATTTTTACAATTCTAAATATACTAATTTGGATTTTATAATTGGCAGAAAAAATTAATTTATTGTTTGTAGGTGATGTAGTAGGTGATCCCGGTATTCAAATTTTGGGTCAAGAATTGCATAATATTATATCTAAGTACAAAATTAATTTGGTGGTGATAAATGGTGAAAATGCAGATAATGGCAAGGGCATTAATGAAGAGATAGCAGACAATTTTTTTAATTTGGGTGCAGATATTATTACCACTGGCAATCATATCTGGGAAAATTGGAAGTCTAAGCCACTTTTGGTTAATAATGATAGAATTTTAAGACCAGCTAATTACCCTATTGGTAATCCTGGAAAGGGTTTTAAAATATTCAAATCAAAATCGAATATAAGTGTAGCTGTGGTACAGATTCAGGGGCGATCTCTAATGCAGCCTATTGATTGCCCATTTAGAAGTATTGATAATATTTTGAAATTAATTGGTACTCAAGCAAATGTAGTAATTGTAGATTTTCATGCTGAAACAAGTGCTGAAAAAATTACTATGGCATGGCATCTCGATGGAAGGGTAAGTGCTTTGTTAGGTACCCATACTCATATTCAGACTGCTGATGCCTCTATCTTTCCGAAGGGCATGGCTTATATTACTGATGTTGGTATGACTGGTCCTTACGATTCGGTCGTAGGTATGAGAAAAGATATTGCTTTAAAAAGGCAATTATTACAAACCGCTCATAAATATGAGGTTGCTACTGATGATAAGAAATTGAGTGCAGTTTTTGTAGAAATAGATTCTGAAAGTGGACAAGCTTTTAAAATTGTTCCAATAGTATATCCTAAATTTATTACAAATATTTTTGATGAATTATAATGAAAAAAGAATATAATATAGCCGTAGTAGGTGCAAGTGGATTAGTTGGCAGAAAGATGTTGCAAGTCTTGGATGAAAGAAATTTTCCAATTAATAATTTAGTGTTATTGGCTTCCGAACGTTCTGCTGGGAAGATTATCAAATTTAAAGGGAAGGAATATACAGTTAAGCAGCTTGCACATAATTCGTTTGAAGGAATTGATATAGCATTATTTTCGGCTGGAGGTAGTACATCTAAGGAGTATGCACCTTCGGCTGTCAAGTCTAAATGTATAGTAATTGATAATAGTTCTGCTTGGAGAATGGTAGAGAATGTTCCTTTAGTGGTTCCAGAGGTAAATTCAGATAAATTAGCCAAGCACAATTATATTATTGCTAATCCTAATTGTTCTACTATTCAGCTTGTAGTAGCTCTAAATCCTATTCACAAAAAATTCAAGATTAATAGGCTAGTCTGCTCTACATACCAATCTATAAGTGGTGCTGGACAAAAGGGAATAGATAAGCTTATGGCCGAAATTAGTGGCAATAAGTATGATAATTCTATACCTTATGCTTTCAATACTGCTTTTCATACATTTGCTGAAAATGGTTTTACTGAAGAAGAGAATAAAATGATAGGTGAAATTCATAAAATTATTGATGATAATAGCTTTGGAATAGCTGTGACTTGTGTAAGGGTCCCGACTCTTGGTGGTCATTCTGAGAGTATTAATTTAGAATTAGATAGAGATTTTGAGATAAATGAAATTAGAGAGTTGCTTGCTAATAGCGATAATATTGTATTAATGGATAATCCTAACGATAATGTTTACCCATATCCTCAAATGAGCAATGATAAAGATTTTGTATATGTAGGCAGGATACGAAGGGATACTACCGTAACTAAAGGTTTATATATGTGGGTAGTATCTGATAATTTAAGAAAGGGAGCGGCTACAAATGCTGTTCAAATTGCTGAAAAATTAATAGAGATGCAATTAGTCTAAAATAGATATTTTTCATCTTTTAATAGTTCTTTCAGTTGATTTCTAATTGTATTGATTTCTGTATTGGTATGATGGGACTGCATAAATAGTTTTAATACAAATTTTGGATTGTCATTGTTAGTTTCGTTATGTAGATGTGCTACAAATATTTTATCTGGGTTTTTGGCAGGCAATATAAATACTTCAATAACATTGTCTTCTAAATTATTAAATACTAATGCTATAAATTTATTAGCATAATAATTTGCATCAAAGGCATCTAACCCTATCCTTTCTTTAATTGTAAGCGAATCACCCAAAGCAGATTTATAAAAATATTCTGACACTCTTTTGCCCGATACATAGTCTTTTAGTGCGTTCCTTAATGCAATAATAGGTGGTAAATTTTTTGTTTTCTCTAATTCGATTAATTGCTCTTGAGTTAATTCTATTGGTTTTATTTTATCATCCCATAACTTAGGATTATAATCAGGTAAGAATGGAACCGGTGCACTAGTATAATTTTGAGTGATTATATTTTTATTAATCTCTGATGTTATATTTTTGTCTTTATTATTACAAGATAATAATGATGGTATCAAGAATATTGATAAAATTAATTTCCACATAAAAGCTATCTCCAAAAAAATATAAACGAATAAAAATCTTCTTAATTAGAATTTATATTTAATTGTTTTATAAATGAGAGTTATAATTCAAAGAGTAAGTAAGGCATCTGTTGAAATAGATGGAATAGTTAATGGTAAAATTGACAAAGGATTAGTGATCTTAGTAGGAATAAATTGTAATGACAATGAGGAAACTATAGATTGGGTATGTAGGAAAATAGTGGGGTTGCGAATCTTTTCTGATGAAAATGATAAAATGAATTTATCTATTACTGATGTAAATGGCTCAATTTTGCTTATATCAAATTTTACTTTGTATGGTAAAGCCCAGAAAGGATTTAGGCCAAGTTTTTCGGAAGCAGCAAGACCTGAGATAGCAATAAATCTATACAATATTATGCTTGAAAAATTTAGAAATTTGGGTATAATAACTGAAAGTGGTATTTTTGGGGCTATGATGCAAGTCAGTTTAATTAATGATGGGCCTGTAACAATAATTTTAGAAAAATAAGGAAGAATAATGAAAAGAGTATCAGTACTTGGTGCGGGTATGGTTGGTAGTGCTATTGCTCGTGATTTGAACTATGATTTTGATGTAACTTCTTATGATATGAATATTGATAATTTGAATAAGTTAAAAAAATTAGGGGTAAAAACTGTTCAACTAAATCTAAGCAGTTCTATTAACATCAAAGAAGCAGTAAAAAATGCAGATTATGTAGTCAATGCGACACCCGGATTTATGGGCTTTAAGACTCTAAAAGAGATAATTATTAACAAAAAAGATGTTATAGATATTGCTTTCTATCCTGAGAATAGTTTAGAACTAGGGGAATTAGCAAAAGAAAATGGTATCACTGCTATTGTAGATATTGGTATAGCACCTGGTATGAGTAATTTTATATTAGGGTATCATGCTAATATTGAAAAGATCAATGAATTCGTTTGCTATGTAGGTGGACTACCCGAAATAAGAGAATATCCATTCCAATATAAAGCTCCTTTCTCTCCTATTGATGTAATAGAAGAATATATTCGCCCTGCTCGGATTATGGAGAATGGTAGATTGGTAACAAAACCAGCTTTAACTGATAGAGAATATATATTTTTTGAGAATATTGGCACTTTAGAAGCTTTTAATAGCGATGGATTAAGAACTTTAATAGATACTATTAATGTTCCAAATATGATAGAAAAGACTTTGAGATATCCTGGTCATATAGAAATGATAACTAATCTTAAAGATATGGGATTTTTAGATAACAAATCTATAATATATAGGGGCAATGAAGTTAATATTTTAGATTTTGTATCTAATATATTAATTGATAAATGGAAGTTGTCTGATAATGATATTGAATTTACTATTATGAAGATTGTATTGAAAGGCGAAACTGACGGCAAAATGATTGAATATACTTATGATTTGTATGATAGAACAGATTCTCTTAATGGTGTCTCTTCGATGGCTCGAACTACA
>JBDHXE010000186.1:0-4506 GCA_039810525.1 Chlorobiota bacterium
GACTTGGGATAATACAATGGCAGTATCGGTAGCCCCAATTCTGTTGGTAATAGGCTATATAGTGATAATACCTTATGGCATTATTAAAAGATTTAATAAAGTAGAAACAAAGTAATGTCTCAAAGATGCGGATTTGTTTCGATAATCGGAAAGCCTAACGAAGGTAAATCTACTTTGATGAATTCAATTGTAGGTGCTAAGCTTTCTATAACTACTGCCAAGCCACAGACTACACGGAAAAAGATTTTGGGTATATATACCGAAAAAGATACTCAAATAATTTTTACAGATACTCCGGGTATTATAAGACCTAAGTATGAACTACAAAAATTAATGATGGATTATGTAGATGAATCTATACGTGAGTCTGATCTGATAATATATCTGATATCTGCTGATATTTTGATAAAAAAGGATATGCCTGACTATATGATAGAGCTTCTGAAAGGCTATACTAATAAGAAAATAGCTGTCATTAACAAAATGGATTTATTAGAAAATAAGAAAGATGTGCTGCCATTTATAGCTAAGATGCATTCTATGAATCTGTTTGAAGACATAGTCCCTATCTCTGCTATCAATAATGATAATATAGAGCGTCTGATAGAAGTAATATCTTCTAAATTGCCTGTGCAGGAATTTGTGTATGAAGATGACCTATTGAGTACTCAGAACCAAAGATTTTTCGTATCAGAAATAATAAGAGAAACTGTGTTTGAGGAGTTTAAGGAAGAAATACCTTATTCTACAGATGTTCAGATTACAGAATTTAAAGAGCGTGCCAATGGCAAATGGTTTATTGCAGCAGATATAATAATAGAAAAGAAATCACAAAAGAAAATAATTATTGGCGAGAATGGCAGCGGTATCAAAAAAATTGGAGCATTATCGCGCCCCAAAATAGAGGAGCATCTTGGTACTGAGGTATATTTGGAGCTGTTTGTGAAGGTAAGAGATAATTGGCGAGATAATAAATCTAAATTAAAATTTATGGGATATTAGATGGAAGTATTTGGTATTTATGTAAATGAAAGTAAAAAGAGAGCAATTGATGCTTCTTTGCAAGCAGTTACTTATTTTGTAAATAAAGGTATTAAGTGTATTGTGGAGAGTAGTATCTATTTGCTATTAGATAGTGAGTATAAGCAAGCAGTAGGAGTATTGCCATTGGAGCAGTTTGCTAGTTCGGCTGATTGTGTACTTACTTTTGGTGGTGATGGCACTCTGCTTACAGCAGCACGAGCATTGATATTTGCAGAAATACCAATTATGGGGTTTAATGTAGGTAAGCTTGGTTTTTTGGCAGAATATAATATAGATAATATTCAGTCTTCTTTAGAAGAATTGTTGAGTGGTAATTTTAGGATAGTTGATAGAAGTGCTTTGGAGACTACTATTGATGATAAGCGGTATTTTGCTTTGAATGATTTTGTGCTAGAGAAGAAGAATACTTCTAAGATGATAGTAGTAAGGACTTATTCTGATGAGCATTTTGTAGCTGATTATCGTGCAGATGGACTAATAATCACTACTCCTACGGGTTCTACTGCATATTCTTTATCTTGTTCTGGACCAATTATTGCTCCATCTGCAAGAGTGCTATGCCTTACTCCTATATCGCCACATACTCTTACTATTAGACCTTTGGTGATACCTGATGTAAATGAGATTACTCTTCAATTGTTAGAATCGGGTGATGGTGCTATTCTGGTAGCTGATGGATTTACAGTGGCTGATATTAATTCTAATAATAAAATAGTATTGAGTGTATCGGACTTGAAAGTTAAATTGATTAAGCCAAAGCCAAGTTCGTTTTATAATGTTTTGAGAAATAAATTTTTGTGGGCGGCCACCACAACTATTGAGAATAATTAATATGGAAATATTAAGTGCTATAGTTTGGAATGTAGATAAAGAAATTATTCGTATTGGTAGCTTTGCTATTAGGTGGTATGGGCTACTTTTTGCTCTTGGATTTATAGTAGGATATCAAATTATGCAATGGGTGTATTTGCGTGAGGGTAAAACTCAAAAGCAGTTGGATACGTTATCTATCATAATGATAGTATCTACTATAATTGGTGCAAGGTTAGGGCATTGCTTGTTTTATGATCCATCGTATTATTTAGCTAATCCAATAGCAATATTGAAAATTTGGGAGGGTGGATTAGCCAGCCATGGTGCGGCTATTGGTATTATTTTAGGATTATGGATATATGCGAGAAAGAATAAGGATATTTCATTGATATGGATATTAGATAGGATAGTGATAGTTATAGCTTTGGCAGGGGTGTTTATACGTCTTGGCAATTTCTTTAATTCAGAGATCTATGGTATTCCTACTGCTCTGCCTTGGGGGGTTATTTTTTCGCAGGTTGATAATATACCACGCCATCCAGTTCAATTATACGAATCGTTTTCATATTTGATAATATTTGTAGCTCTATTCTATATATATAAGAATAAATACCAAACATTGAAACAAGGGTTTCTATTTGGTTTTTTCTTGTTTACTGTATTTGGTATGAGATTTATATTGGAATACACTAAGTCATTCCAAGCTGATTTTGAAGTTGGGTTACCTCTTAAGATGGGACAAATACTAAGTATCCCATTTATAATTTATGGCTTATATTTGATATTGAGGAAGAGCAATTAGTCTATTCTATTATCTTTGTTATTTATCAGGTATGCCTATACAATTGGGAACTGCTCAAAAATTGGCTAATAAATCAGGTATTAATAATATAGTAAGCACTATGCCGCACAAAGCACCAAGTAGGTGTGCATAATGATTAGTATTGTCATAATTTCGCTTAGATGAATAGTAGGTCCACCCGAGATAAATAATTCCAAATAGCCATGAGGGTATAGGGAATGGTATAGGAAATATTAGTATTGAGGCAGAAGGATTGATTAATATGTAAGAAAATAGAACTCCTGAGATAGCTCCTGACGCTCCGAGACTAGCGTATTGATAATTATCTTTTTGTTTGTATAATGTAAATAAATTGCCTGCAAGCATACTCAAAAAGTAAATAATTGCGAAATCTAAACTACCTATTATTCTTTCTAAATTAAATGCGAAGAAGAAGAAGGTAAACATATTAAATAGCAGATGATTGAGATCTGCATGCAGAAATCCACTTGTGATTAGTTGATAATATTTTTGCTCTCGTATAGTCTGGTATGGATACAATATCCATTTGTTTAGTAGATTATTATCTCTATACATTGTATAGAGACTAATACCAATAGTAGTTATAAAAATTATAGCTGCAATAGGAGAATCAGAAAAATCCATTTAACTTTTTCCTTAAATTTACGTTATATACGTTATAGTATAATGTTTTATTGAATGTAATGAATAATGATTAATGATTAGACTATTCGTATTTATAATATATATTATGATATCGGCTGTTAGTTTGTTGGCACAGCCACAATATGAGTTGTCTATAGATAATAATTGGTTTAATTTGATAGTAAATCATTACGAAACTCATAATTATGCGCGGTTTGCTGTCGATCTTAATATACAGAATAGTTCTATAATAATTACTCTGAACGATACCGCACAACAGCGTAGCAAGTCTAAGTGTAATATTGAAATGGAGTTTGATATTTATCAGATACCTCAGGGCAATTATACTTTATATTTGTATCAAGATGATTGGTATGCTAATAGTAACCGCGAGAATAAGAAATTATTATACAAAAAGGATATAAAAATTAGCTCTAATTATGCAAAGTCTCCTTTATCTTTCAATTTTAGGAATAGTATGTGCAATCAGAGTGCGGATAATCAGAATGGTAAGCGACTGGAGGTGTTTCCTAATCCGGGAAGTTCGGTAATTTCTTTGAAATTTGATTTGAAGAGTAAATCTGATGTTAATTTTAAAATATTGAATTTTTTGGGTAAGGAGGTTTTGAATTATGATAAGAAAGGTATGTCGCAAGGCACTCAATTGATTAGTTTGGAGGCTGAGAATTTGCCCCCGGGTATGTATATTGGCAAACTTACGGCTTCTAATGGTCAGGTATATTCTGTAAAGATATTATGGTCTAAGCAATGAAATTTATTATAATATTATTAATTGTATTTTTTGGTTCGTCTTTTTTGTTTTCAATAATTTTGAAGAAGATGAGAAGGATTTTTATAGGTGATGTAGAAGAGCAGAGACGTGAGATGAAGGAGAATAAAAATAAAAAGGATAAGCAATAGCAAGTATAGTGATGAATGGATGAAATTGATTATTTGATTAGGGAATAAAAGTCATATTTTGGCATTTAAGAAAATAAGCACTTCAATTGAATGTGCTTGTTTTTTTAAAAGGGGGCTGTCTAATAAATCAGATTTATTTGTTTTTTTACTATTTCTTCATTAAGAAATAGTAATATATTGGAATAAATATTGAAAAAAATATACTGCAAGAACAAGTCGAGGCTGTCTCACTTTAACGTCACAGTCACATTTTATGTTTTTAGAGAAAGAGCTTGTATTTT
>JBDHXE010000187.1:0-4461 GCA_039810525.1 Chlorobiota bacterium
GACGGGATCTAATGAATTCGATAAGAGACCAATCTATGAATTATTTTCATAATAATCCGACAGGTTCTCTTATGGCACATGCTACTAATGATATACCAGCAGCAAGAGAATTTTTAGGACCAGCTGTAATGTATTCTGCTAATACAATTACTACATTTATATTCGCTTTCTATTTTATGATTTCATTAAATCCTATAATTACTTTAGTAAGTCTTATCCCGCTTCCCTTTATAGCGTATATTACATATTTGTTAGGAAAAAAGATTCATATAGCATTTAGAAATGTGCAAGAGAAGTATGCTGAATTAACAACACAAGCTCAAGAGTCGTTCTCTGGGCTAAGAGTGGTAAGGGCATTTACACGTGAAAATTACGAATCTAATCTTTTTGAAAGATTTAGTAATCAATATCTGAAAATGAATTTAAAATTAGCCAGATACGACTCATTTATGATGCCTATATTAGCTTTTTTGGTTGGTTTATCTCAAATATTAGTATTATTGTATGGTGGTAATTTAGTAATAAAAGGTGAAGCTACTCTCGGTGATCTAACACAATTCTTTATCTATTTAGAGTTATTAATATGGCCAGTGGCTGCAATTGGCTGGGTTACAAATTTAATACAAAGAGGAGCTGCCTCTGCTGGCAGATTGGGTAAATTAATGGATATTAAACCAGAGATAACCGAAGGTAAGATTAAAATACAAAATGGTCAGATTGATAATTATGATATAGAATTTAAAAATGTAACTTTTACATATCATTCACAATCTACTGCTAATATAAAAAATTTTAGTATCAGAATACCTGAAGGATCTTCTCTGGGTATTGTTGGTAGTGTAGGAAGTGGCAAATCGACATTAATTAATTTGCTGACAAGGCTATATGATATAGAAGTTGGTGAAATTAACATCTCAAATAGAAATATTAAAGATTATCCATTTAAACCTTTTAGAAGGATTTTTGGAGTTGTCCCACAAGAGCCATTTTTGTTTTCTGATACAATTTATAATAATATTAAGTTTGGAAAGCCTGATTCATCATTAGATGAGGTAATTGAAATATCTAAAAAAGTTAAATTATACGACGAAGTACTTACTTTTGATAATAAATACAATACAATACTTGGTGAAAGAGGTATTACATTGTCTGGTGGACAAAAACAAAGAGTTGCAATAGCTAGAGCTATAATTATGGATCCTAAAATATTAATTTTAGATGATTCATTATCTGCTGTAGATACTCAAACTGAAGAGTATATTTTAAATAGCTTACAAGAATATTATAGGAATCGTACTACAATAATAGTTTCACATAGATTATCTGTAATGAAGAATCTTGATAATATTATATACTTAGAAAATGGTGAAATAGTGGAGCAAGGCAATCATAAGGAATTAATTTCACTTGGTGGCAAATATTCTAAAATGTATGAGATGCAACAAATTGCAGCCGAATTAGATAATTATTAAGCTTTATACACCTCTTTTGTTAGGCTCCCATATATATTTGTGTTGTTGTATTTGTAATCTTACAGGCAGGTGATCTTTTAGAATTAACTCTGCTAATTCTAAATTACTTAATTTACCATAAACTGGTGAAAACAGCACAGCTCCACATTTATTATGAATATCAAATTCGAATAATTTATCTTTAGCCCAATTATAATCTGCAACTGAGTTGATTACGAATTTGACTTCATCATTTTTTGTTAAATAGTTAATATTCTTATAGTGATTTTTTTTGTGCATTTTAGAATCAGGGCATTTAATATCCATTATTTTGATAATTCTACTATCTAAGTCTCCCAAATCTATATACCCAGCAGTCTCGATAGCTACAATATAGCCTTTATCGCATAGATATGACATTATTGTTTTAATTTCTTTCTGTTCTAATGGTTCACCGCCTGTAAATTCCACAAAATTACAAGGTATAGATATTATTTTATCTATAATAGCTTGTCCGCTAGTTATAGTTTCTTGTTGGTTCAATTCTAAAGCATAGGGTGTATCGCACCAAGAACATCTCAATCTACAACCCTGCAATCTTACAAAAATACAAGGCATCCCAGCTCTGGTGCCTTCCCCTTGTATAGAATAAAATATTTCTGACAAATTAAATTTTAAATTACTGAACTCACTCATTTTTTAAGCTCCAATAGTGCGATGTTTTCAATATGGTATGTTTGAGGAAACATATCAACTGGTTGTACAGATATTAGTTGATAGTATTCTTTCATTAAATCACAATCTCTGGCTTGGGTAGCTGGGTTGCAACTTACATATACTATCCTCTTAATATCAGAATTATTAATAAATTCTATTAAATTCTTATTTAATCCAGCTCTTGGCGGGTCTAAAAATAAAATATCAGGTTTTGGTAAATTTTTCAGTTGCTCTTCAATATCTTTTATACCTAAATCTAATTGAAAAAACTCAACGTTATCAATATTGTTATAATCTTTGTTAATATTAGCATCGTTTATGGATGATTTTGATAATTCTATCCCAATTACTTTGCTACACTTTTGAGAAAGTGGTAATGTAATAGATCCAGTTCCACAAAATAAGTCCCAACATAAATAATCTTTGTTTATAGGAATAGTACTTAGGATTTTTTCGATAAATGTATTTAATTGGTATGAATTAGTTTGAAAAAAAGAAAATGGAGATATTTTAAAATTAATATCGAAAATTTTCTCTTCTAGATATTCTACTCCAAATTTCAAGTTAGTTTCGGATATTTTAATGGGATTATTTGAATTATTAATAGCATGATAAAATGAAACTATCTTTGGAAATAGCTTAGGAATATTTTCATTAAGTTGAGTAATAAAAGCGGCCTCATTTTCATTGATCACATCATTAGTAATTAAAATTATCATAAAATTATTGTATGTAGCTGAATGTCTAATTATCAAGTTTCTAAGGAAGCCATTAAATGTCCGCACATTATATGCATCTAAGCCAAATTTTAAAGCATTTACTTTAATATAATTGAGTAAATTGTCGGCATAATCATTTTGAATTTTACAATATTCTAAGTCTAATATTTTATCATAACGCCCAAGTGGATGCAGACCCAAAGCAAAATCTTTGTTTTGAATGTCTTGCATACTTTCAATTTCTTTTTGAGTAAGCCATCGATTAGCACCAAAAGTAAATTCCATTTTATTCCTAAAATGGAACTGCTGACCAGAGGCAATAATGGGTTGTAAATTAAAATTATCAAACTTTCCAATTCTTTCAAATGAATCTTTGACATTAATTGTTTTCCATTTCAATTGCTCTTCATAACTTAGATTTTGCCAACTACATCCTCCACAAACCCCGAAGTATTTGCATTCTGGCTCAATTCTATTATCCGATTTATTAATTATCTCATAAACTACACCTTCGGCAAAATTTTTCTTAGATTTAAAAATTTGTGCTTTTACATAATCACCTGGTACAGCATTTTTGATAAAATAAACCTTGTTGTCGTGCCTTCCTATAGCTACTCCTTCGAATGCCATTGATTCTATTTGAAGTTCTAAATATTTAGGTTCTCTATTTTTCATTTATTTATTTTATTTAAAGTTAATATTAAACCATTTAAAATCAATATTTTTAGTAATGGCTTCCTTTTGGCGAGGTGAAAATTCTGTTAAAAATCTTAATTTAGTTTTACTTTCTATCTCATCTAATTTACATAAATGTTGCTCTAATTTACTTGAGCGAGGTGTATCTTGATCCATAATAAAAGAGAATAATTCTATTGAATCTTTATTAATTGGGATAATAATAATCTTCCAATAAGCAGATGGGACAGTGTGCGGCTCATCTGCATTAGGCAATTTAGGGTATTTTTTATTATTATAAATTGGGCCGGTCATTACATAGACCAAGCCATACTTTTGAGTTAGAGCTCTTTCGTTATCTTCTAATTTTTTCCAAACGCCTTGATTTAATTCTGCTTTTTGAGGTGTTATATTTGATAAAAAATTAGTAGATGCGATATCTCTATTACCTTTGAAGTTTGCTAATGGAGCTTGATGCCCTCTATCGTATTGATATGCTTGATTAGCTCCTTTGTAATCTTCTGGTTCGAGAGTTTCATTATCTTCTAACCATGGATCTGCCATCCATTTTCTATCTATGCTAGTACCTGTAATTGTAGGTATATCTAATACAAAAGCTACCCAGTCTGCAAATTTTGTTGAATCGTTACTTGATAGACAATAAGAATCTCTAATAATAAGATCATTTGTAGATGGTACCCCTTGTGGCATACCACCGAAAAAGTGCTTAGTATGTATTTCTCTATAGCAATCATCTGCTAATAATAAACTATAATTAATAAATATAGATATATACATTAAAAAAATGTAAAAGCTTTTATTTTTCATTAATAAATAATCCTTAATTTTGTATTTATAGAAAGTATAAAATAAATTAAATTAAAAATATTATGAAATCA
>JBDHXE010000188.1:0-4430 GCA_039810525.1 Chlorobiota bacterium
CAGCCATACATCAACAACTACTATATCTATACCAAACAAATATCAAAAATTATACAATTAATATCTAGACTTAGGAGACAACATTACGACCTTGTAATAGATCTATTAGACAATCCTTCCACTACCAATGCTATAATATTAAGGCTTATTAAACCAACAAATACTCTGGGATTTAGAAAAAATAAAACCAATAAATATAGTATAGAAGTACCACTTCCAAACAAACTAAATATACATATTGTAGATAGGATCAATCAACTGCTAATGCCATTTGGTATTGAACCAAGCCAATTAAATCAAAAATTAGAATTTCATCTAAACCAATACGAAAAGGATCAAGCCACTAATCTATTAGGAAGCAAAACACAACAATTTAGATTTGGAATAAACATATCAGGATCTAATATTTCAAAATTCTGGGGAATAGATAATTACAGCCAACTTATCAAATATATAAACCAAGAATACCCAAATTTTGAAATAATACTATTTTATACAAACAGCTACCAACAATATATAGACCAAATACCCACAGAACTAATATACCTAAAAGCACCCCATACTGACAACTTTAATGTATATGCAGCGATGATTGCGGAGTGCGATATTCTACTTAGTCCAGATACATCAGCAGTACATTTAGCTACTGCGTTCGATATTCCTTGTATTGCACTCTACACATATTCTGGTACTGCCGAGACAGGAATGCCTTGGACTCCATACAAAACCTACTCCAAAACCATATGAGTAATATCAATATACAAGAAATTATCAAATCATTTAACGAAGTTATAAATGAACTAAATCTAAAATGAAAAGAGATAAAATATTAATAATTCAATTAGGCCGTTTTGGTGATTTAATATTATTCACACCTGTATTTAGGCTAATTAAGCAGAAATTTCCAAACACAGAACTATATCTTTTAGCTGGCAGAAAAAACTACGAGGTTGTATTAGCTAATCCATATATAGATCAGATCATTAAATTAGACAAATCGCCTATCAAAATCATCAATACAATATCTAATATCAGAAGAAACTATTACAAATATTGGATAGACCCACGAGATCATTATTCAAAAGAAAGCCGAATTTTAGCAAAATTAGCAAAAGCACAATACAAAATCGGATATAATCATCCAAATCAACGCAAAGTATTCAATATAGATATAGTCCAAAATGAACAAATAATACACCATTCACTAATTGGTATCAATTCTCTTGCTGCTCTCAATATCGAATTACCAAGATTTGCCATCAGGCCAGAACTTTTCTTTTACAAAAACGAACAATTTAGTGCCACTACACAATATATAATCAACAATTTAAATAAATATATTATAATCAATCTCTCAGCAAGTGCTAATCACAAAATGTGGCAAACAGAAAAATGGATTCAGTTCATAGAAAAAACTAACCTTTTAAACAATCAAATAGTCTTAAATTATATGCCTACTGAATCTATCAATGCTGAACAAATCAAATCATACTATCCAAATATTATATTACACCAACCATCTAATATAAGAGATGTGATGGCTATAATATACTATAGTAATGCGGTAATTACACCAGATACTTCAATTGTACATATAGCCTCTGCGTTCAACAAAGATGTTTTTGCGCTATATAGTGGATTAGACAATTTTTATAATAAATTCCACCCGACATCAGATCAATACGTTACAGTACGAGCCGACAGTGGAGACAATGGTATACAATCTATCAGCTCCGATAGTGCAATAGACCTTTTCAACAATCAATTCAAACAATTACACAAGTTTTAGACAAATAGTAAATTAGAATTTAAAAATTACAATATTATCCAAACTAATATAGGATACCTAATAAACAAAACAATTACTCTATATAAACAAAAAGCCCCCCAATTCATTGAGGAGCTTTAAATTAATATACAAAATAATTATATATTATTCTACAATAAATTTGCCATGCATAGTAGCAGCATGACCGGGGAAAGAACAGATATAATCATAAGTTCCTTTGGCAGGAGCTTTGAAAGTTACATCAGTAGTTTCGCCACCGCCAATTAATTTAGTATGAGCAATAATATCACTTGCATGACTTGCTGGTATATAATCAGTATCTTTTGCACCTACTGCATCTTGGTCAAACTTATTAACATCAACACCTGTATTTAACAACACAAAATTGTGTCCCATAGCCAATTTTGGTGCTTTACCAGTATGATTCAAAGTCAATTTAACAGTAGAGCCTTCTTTTACCTTTAATTCTAACTGGTCATATCTCATATCATCGCCAGCATTAAGGGTAATTTGAACTGCATTAGCATCAGCTGTTGCTTGAGGTGCAGCAGTTTCAGTTGTTTGTTCACCTGCTTGTGGAGTTTCAGTTTTGGTCTCTTCATTCTTGCTACAAGCTACAAAAAGCACTGCCACAGAAACAAGTAATAAAAAAATTCTTTTCATAATCAAAATCCTAAAATAAAATAAATTAAAAAAAATGGAAGGAATATTAATCCCCTCCTATCATTCTCGACACTATTCCTTTCTTATTAGAATATTCTGCTAGTACTATTCCCGAAAAATGTAATAATACAAAAATAGGGAACCAATATAAGCCAAACTTATGTACTGACTCTATAGATTCACGCCAAGCATCAAAAAAATGCTTCTCTATACATATTCCAGTCGATACAGAAATAAAAGCAAAAATATAAAAATATATATATACAAAACCTTGTAATTTCTCTTTCATAGCTATACCCTTAGCAAAAGGATTAGGGAAACGTATCCCTTTTACCAACATATATATTATCCTAGCCGCAAAAGCAAAAATAAAAATATGAGCAAACAATTTATGCCATTGCCACATAGGCTTCAAAATCTCACTCGCAATAGCCTTAAGCTCATCGCCAGACAATTGAGAAACCGCCACCTTACTCTCAATAGTAGATACAATATGCATCTTGTTCATCCATTCCATTCTAAGAAAGCCCGTAAAGAATAATACAAACAATGCCAAAGCCATTATCCAATGCAGTATTATATGAAATTTAGTGAACTTTTTATTATTTTCCATTCATCGCCTTATTAAAGAAATAAAAATAATGAATAATTTAAGAGCTAAAACAAATATTATTGAAAGTATTGATGATATGTTTTATAGGAAATCTCTAAATCCTTTACAAATTTATCAGCTTCAATATTATCCTTACACTTTTTCAAATTCTCAACAATTTCCAAATGAGGATGAAGCCATTTATGCAATTCTTCGTGACTTTTACCATCCATCGTACAGCTATTAATTAACTGTAAATTAGCGTCATATATCTCATTTGCTAACAATTTATAATTATTATTTTTATTGTTAATATAAGCTTTCAATATCTCTTCGCCCTTTACTATATGGGGTTTCATCTCTTCGTTTACCTTCCATTTAGCGCCATTGTCAAGTTCTATTGTACCTACTTCAGAAATATTATGTTCATTATCATGGCTTTGCGAATGCATCTCATCATCTTTTATCTTGTTATTAGAGTTATTATTACACGCTATTACTACAAACAATAACATAATAAGATATATCAAAGTACTCTTCATTTACCTACCCATTTATATTAAATATTAAGAATTTGCAAAACTTTCTTCTAAAATAACCGATTTAGGAAAGAGAATATTGTTTTCTAAATGTATATGTAAAAACAAATCATTTTCAAATTCCTTAAGCATTCCAAGCGTAACCTTATAAGTATTGCATCCGTCTGCTGGTGTTTGATAATTATTAGTTAGCTCAGCTATCTTGCGGAATCTCTCGCCCTCGTTATTATGATCCTCCATCATAGATTTGATCGAGGTTTTGGCTTTGCCATTAGTATCACCTATAGATATTTTATCGCTTTCTGCCTTTACCATCTTCTTAATAAAAGGAAAAAGCAACAGCTCTTCTTTTTTCATATGCTTAGACATCTCGCCAACTGTTTCTTTAAACAATTTCTCTACTTCTGCTAATTCAGGGTGCCTACTGCCATGCACACTTACTATTTTTTGCAAATATGGCAAGATTTCCCTCGATTGATTTTCCACATACTTATGATGCTTCTTTTCAATATAATCAGCCAATAGATCCAATGGCCAAGAATTATAATCCAAAGTACTAGTCTTCTCTTGCGACAATACATCTTCTAGTTGTTTTATCACCGATGCTACATCAATATCTCTTTTGCTGCATACCTCGCCCAAACTACGGTTACCATTACAGCAAAAATCAATTCCATTCTGTTGGAATACAGATGCAGTGCGATAATCAATAGCTACCATATCGCCTACAATTGTATCATTGCTTATATTCATAATAATAATCTCCTCTAATTATAATTTCTCTGCAATTATCGATATTGCATTCATATTATTCTCATATTTATTAAACACGTTACGCATCGATATT
>JBDHXE010000189.1:0-4427 GCA_039810525.1 Chlorobiota bacterium
TAGCTGGTACACACGAAGGTGCTCCAAAATAAAACTTAAATGGCGTCTGTTTACCATTTTCAATCATATAATTAACCCCTTCTATGCCATTTACATTAGCAATTTCATGGGGGTCTGATACTGTAGCTACTGTACCATGGGCTACTGCGGCTAAGGCAAACTCAGATGGTACTAATAGTGAACTTTCGATATGTATATGTGAATCTATTAGACCCGGTAAAATAAAATTATCATAATTGATACCTGTATCAATTATAGATGTTATGACACCGTTTTCAATTGTGATATTTGCGCCATATATTTTTTTGGAAATAGGGTTACACACATTGCCACTTAGATTACTTCTCATATTTATTCCCTTTTAATTTGCTATTACAACATTTATGATTGGAATGGGATTTCCAAAATTTTGATTATCGAATTGTCTGCATCTAATTCTACTAAGCAACCGTTCGGTATTGTAAGTTGATTATCAGTATGTCCTATTAATAGATCAGTAAATGATGGTATGTTTAAAGGTTTGAAATAATAATCTAAAACTTCTCCAAGTGAGAGGTCCCATGTTGATTGTGAAGAGCCTGCTATACATTCTTCACATTTGCCCCAAACTAATCCACTTATATTGTCTAACATTCCTGCCATTTTTAATTGCTGCAACATTCTATCTATTCTATAAGGTGTTTCGCCTACATCTTCTAAATATACGATTTTATTATTAAAATCTGGTTGATATTTTGTGCCTATTAATGAACTAATTAAAGATAAGTTACCTCCAATTATTCTACCTTTAGCTTTACCAGAGTTAATAGTTCTTGTAAGGTATTGCTCGCGTAGTCCATTTTTGTTACTAGGGTTTTTTAGGATTATCTCTTGGTTATTATTAAAAAAGACATTTTCAAAATTGGCTATGGTATAATCAGTAAATTTGGAGAGTAGTACTGGCCCGTGAAATGTAATTAGGTTTGTCATTTTAAAAATAGCTGAATGCAGTGCAGTGATATCACTATATCCGAGCAGTATTTTAGGATTTTTCTTAATTTTATCATAATCAATTAAATCAAGTATTTGTGCAGAGCCATAGCCTCCACGAATACAAAATACAGCTTCAATATCTTGCTTATCAAACATTAAATTTAAATCATCAGCTCTCTCTTGTGGTGTCCTAGTCTTGTAGCCACTACCTTTTAATACATTAGGAGCTATGTCATATTGAAGATCGTAATATTTTAGCACCTCTATGGCTTTATTAATATCATCAGGATTTGGAGTGCCAGAGCTAGGAGATATAAGTCCAATTTTAGATCCTCTTCTAATTCTTTTTGGTTTAATAATATTGATATTATTAGTAGTTTGGCCATCACTTAGGCTTTTACACGCACTTAAAGCAAGGGGTGCTATAAGACAAAATTTCAATAAATCTCTTCTATTTTCCATTATTACTTTCACTAATAAATTAATTTAAGTAAAAATAAAATATTTTTTAATAAGTATTATTATATTAATATTAAAAATATTATTATTTTAGAATTATGGAGCATTTATTTAATTTTGAACTCGAATATGATGAGAACAGTCCTTTTGGTATTAATACCGAAGAGGATTGTAATTATTTATTGGAGGAATGTAAGCGAATTAACCCAAATCTCAATCTTGAAATAATTCAAAAAGCATTTTATTATTGTGCTGACAAGCACAGAGATGTCAAAAGAAAATCAGGTTATCCATATTATACTCATCCATTAAATGTAGCTTTGGTCTTACTTAAAGAATTTACATTTCAGGACACTAATTCTATAGTAGCTTGTTTGTTGCACGACACTTTGGAAGACGTAGAAGGATTAGAGAAATCCGAAATTATAAATATATTCGGCGATGATGTAGCCGAGATTGTAGATGCTGTTACCAAAATATCGCATGATCAATTACAGAAAGAGGCTGGTGTCAATAAAGAATTATTGAAGAGTCTGACTTATCGCAAATTATTTATAGCTCTTGTAAAAGATGTAAGAGTAATGCTTATTAAATTAGCTGATAGGCTACATAATATGCGCACACTTCATTATATGAGCGAAAGTAGCCAAAAGAGAATATCTGATGAAACTTTGAATTTCTATGTTCCAATAGCTCATAGATTAGGCTTAAATAAAGTTAAGATGGAACTTGAGAATAGGTCTTTTTATTATATAGATAGGGATAATTATGAGGCGATACGCAGTGCTTTAACTTCAAAAAGAAGAGATTTTATTAATTATATAAGAGTTTTTTCTGATTTGATTCAAGATAGTTTAAATTCTAATAATTTGAAGCATACTCTTACTGTAGTTCATAAGCATGAATACGAAATTTATAAGATGATATCGAGCGGTAAATCAATAAGTGATATTGATAATTTTTATTCTATGGTAGTGATACTACATACTAATGATATTCACGAATGCTACAGAGCTCATGGAGTACTTGCGAATGCTTTTAATGCTATTAGTTTTATTGATTATATTTCGCACCCTAAAATGGATTGGTATAAATCATTATATACCGAGCTAATAGGTCCTGACGGCAAAAGAGTAGAGCTATTGATACGTACTGAGGAAATGGAAAAAATTGCTGAGGAAGGTTTTGCTGCAAAATACTCTTTCAAATCAGGTAGAATAAGAGAATTGAATTTTACTGATGATGAAATTGATAACTGGGGCGAATGGATGCAGGATATTATTAATGAATATGGCGAAAGTGCTTCCCAAATTATCTGGAATTCTATTAAGGTCAATATTTTTGATTCTGAGCTTAATGTATATACTAAAGAAGGAGAGTCTATTTCTTTACCTCAAGGCTCTAATTTGATTGATTTTGCTTTTGCAATTTCTAATGAAACTGGATTAAAATGTATTACTGGTAAGGTGAACGGTGTAATTAATGATTTGTCTTACAAATTAAAACAGGGCGACCAAATTGAGATTATTAAATCACCTAATGCGTTCCCAAAGGAAGAATGGCAAAAAGAAGTGGTTTCGCATAGGGCTGTAGCAGGATTGCATAAATATTTTAAAAACATCAAAAAATCAGAATATTCTAATGACTGGTCTGAAAAGAATTTTGAGGCTCGTTTGGTAATTAAGGGTGATGATAGAGCGCGTATGCTATTTGATATTACTGAAGCTATTGGTAAAACGAATATAAGGAGAATTCAGTTGGATACATCTGGTAGTAATTTTGATGGTGCTATATCTGTATATGTAATTAACGAAGATGAGCTTAATAGAGTCTTTATTAAATTGATAAGTATAAAGGGAATAAAAAGTGTTAAAAAAATTGAAGATGAGGTTTTTTGATGATTGACGAAATTTCTATACCTTTTTATTGTAACAAAGTATATAGTGGTTTTGCTCAAACTCAAGGATTAATTTTGACAGATAACAATCATATAGTAATAGAATTTGAGACTAAAGATGCACTAATCAAATTATTGAGTTCTGGCATCAAATCGGTAAAAATACCATACGATGCTCTGCTATCAATTGCTACTAAAAGTATGAAATATGTAGCTAATATACCCGGCAATGAAAACAATATATTTTCCTGCCAAATTAAGAAGCAGAATATTGATTTAGCAAAATTGTTAATTTCTCAAGTACAATTACAAATGGCAGAAATTAAACTTTCAAAATATGAAAAATAACCCCTATTATGGATTACATAAAAGGGGTTATTTTATATAATAGTAGTATATTTCTACCACTTAGCATTAGGATAAGCATTTGTAATATATTGCATTTCACTTAGGATATGACCAAGATTTTCGGTATGTGAGCCTAATCGACCGCCTTTTTGCATAAAGGAATCTGGTTTTGGTATTTTTAATTTTGCTTCTTTTTTAATATTGCAAACAAATTCATACCATTTGCTCCATAATGAAGAATTGTCTGGTATCTCTCTACTTATTATCAATTTGTTTTCGTCTGGCAAATTAGTAAACATTTCTCCAACATACATCCAAAGGTAATCACATGCATCTTGCAATTTAGAATTACTTTCTTCTGTGCCATCTCCCAATCTAAGCATCCATTGGGTACTATGTCTAATATGATATTTAGTTTCTTTGATTGATTTTTCGGCTATTGCTTTCAATTGCGAATTACTACTTGCTGATAGCTCTTCGTAAAAAAGGATTTCGAAAGAATCGAAATAAAATTGTCTGGCAATAGTGTATGCAAAGTCTTCATTGGGTTGTTCCACTAATAGCAAGTTTTTAAATTCTCTTTCATTTCTTTTGTAAGCATAATAATCTTCATTATTGCCTTTGTTTTCTAATTCTGCAGCATATTTATAGAATTGAATTGCTTGTCCCAGAATATCTAAGGATATATTAGTAAGTGCAATATCTTCTTCTAAGATAGGTGCATGCCCGCACCATTCGGCTAGCCTATTAG
>JBDHXE010000190.1:0-4415 GCA_039810525.1 Chlorobiota bacterium
AATCTTAAACTAATAGAATCTGTCTCAAGATTAAACCTAGTATATGAATTCCAAGCGTCCTTTGTAATGATATAACCACCAGCAATTATACCAACATCTTGATTTATCATTGATATTGATTTTACATAAGCTACATCAGGTAAAATTATATGTTCAAAAGTTTTGCCTCCATCTATTGAACGATATAAATTTCCCTTTGCAAATGATATAAAAATAGTAAGACTATCTGGAATACTCATATCTGTACAATTTTCCACACCGCTAAAATTATTATAAATTATTTCCCAACTTTTTCCTTGGTCTGTTGATTTATATAAACTTGATGGCGAACTCATTAAATAAATTTTAGTCGAATCAAGAACTTGAATTACTTTTGGTAAACCGATATCACGATAAGTCAGCTCCCACTTGTTTTGAGCGTATAGTGAGGAAAAGTAAAACATAAATATAATAATTAGTCTTATTCTCATTTTCAACCTCATTTTATAATGATTAATTTTTCAGCTTTGAATATTAATCCATCTGCTTGTAAAATTATAAAATAAACACCCGAAATAAAATCTTGTGTATAAATTTTAACATGATTTAGCCCCTTTCTAACTTTGTAACCTTGAGTTAATAATTTTTGACCTTGCAAAGAGTAAATAGAAATTATTAAATCCCTATTAGGAATACCAGAAGTTATACTTAAATCTAGATAATCTTCATTAATATTAACTTTTAAGCCAATTTCATTATCATCATTTGAATAATTAGTAACATTATCATAGTTGAACGATTGTTTAGCATAAATTGCTGTGTCAGCGAGACCATAAAGCCAATTGCATCTTGATTGGCACGGTAAAGTTGTTGTTGTATTATAAGATATCGAACCATCAGGGTGATATATTGGATTTTGGAAACCATTTGGGTCGAAGACTGCCTGAGTAAAACCAATACAATCATTAGGGTTAGTGCCATCTAATGTTTCGATTGTTACCTTTTGTGGATTATCATCACCCATATAATACCTGCATACTCTAAGACCAACAGAACAACATTCTACACTATCGCAAGGCTTATAAACTCTTACTCCTCCTTCTGGTTGGAACAAATAATCAATATATGTTACCCAACAAGCGCCTTGTACTACTCGCCAAGTATCGTTGCAAAGAGAATCTTCTAGATTTTCTTTATCTAATATTGGTTCAAAAGCCATTTCGTTATCATATATAGCTTTTTTAAGAACAATTTTATAAATATCATCTATGCTAATATTACAACTTGCACAAGCCGATTTTTGTGGATCAGAACTATAGGTTTCAAACTTAATAATTTGAATTTCTTGCATACCTGTACAAGGATTTTTTCTTGCAACATAACTAGCTATGACTTTACAATCAGGGCAACCAGGTAAAGGCAACCAGTTATCAAAGCGATAAGCTTCCCATTTAGCTGTATCACAATCTGGTGTACAAGGATTTGTATTATCCTCTAATGGACAATAAATTAATTTAGAAATCTCACAGGGATTGTTATCTCCAATACCTCTATACAATTTAATAGTATCATATCTCGCCTCGCCTTTATTCAAGCAACCAATACTACTTGTTTGATACCCTGAGATAATATTATCTTCAGGTATTATATGCTTTAAAAAATGATATGGACTAATTGAATAGTGAGTAAAAGGATTATCAGGGCAATTGTAAAATTCAGGTATATCAATAGTTCCAGAAACCGCACATTGGTCTTCATTGCAATTTGTTCCATCACCACCGGGAGTTAGTGTCAATTCAAACCAATTTGCCTTATATGACTTTTTAGGACTACAATCACAGCTACAAAATGGATATTCATCTAATTCTATTAAGCATTCAATAAGTTTATTACTATATTTTAATATTGGTTTTACATTATTATCCGGACAAATATCTTGATAAAAAGTGATTAACTTAGAATTATAATCAATTTCTACATTAGGTAGTTCCGTGATAGATATATTGTTAAACTTCAAACTATCTATAATCAACATCATTACTTGTTCATTATCACAAGTAGTTAGATTTATAGAAATCCTGTATTTACAACATTCTAATGGATTTAGTGGAACTGGTTTTATAAATGTAGATACTTTTTCTACTACTATATTATCTTTATTAATAATATCACAAATACTTATAGGAATTTTATATTTTATAAATAGACTATCACAATTTGGATTATTAATTACCCTGCCAGTTGAATCATAAAATTCTAGGGCTAAATCTACACTATCTCTTCCCAATGAAATCAAATATAATAAATCACAAGTATCAATACAAGCAATAATTGGATATATACTATCTTGATCGTCATTAAATGATTTAAATAGAATTGTACTTTGAATTCCATAATTATGATAAATTCTATACCCTGCTGGTCGCAATTTATCTGGGAAAATATTATCAGGTATTGAATCAATTTTTATACAAAGTGAATCACTATTAGGAATATAATCATAAATTCTAGGGCTACAAGGATAATAACCTTCTTTATTTTGCCTTTTACCTAATTTAGATTGGCATTTTTCTTTATTCTCTTTTGATGGCATCCATTTAAAACCAAGTGAATCTTTAACTATTCCTGTAAATTTAGATTTATTTAAGTAATTCAATATTGAGCCAGTTACATCAAATCCTTGATTGATACAATTTGCATCTAAATAGAATCTTACAGTCCCTTGAGCAAATGCTGAATTAAAATTATAAGTGTATACATCATTTCCACTCCCCCTTTGTATCATCCCAATAGCTATTCTTTCATTATAATTTTGATAATCATTCATAGTATAAATACTACCTGATAGACCAGATAGGCCATTGATGCCATATAATTTCATTTCAGTTGCACTTACTCTACTACCAGAGATTGCATAAGTTGGTGAAATTCCATGATTGCCTATTCCAAGAAATTGTTTATCTTTTCTTCCTTCCATATTTTCGGTTGTCCATCCTAAATGTAGCTCTTTATAAAATGGCTTTTGATTCATTTTAATCATAAATATATCAGCATGACTATAGTATCTAATATCATATAATAGAAGTCTAACACCGCAATAATCAATTACTTCTGAAAAATCAATTGATTCTCTCCATTTTTTAAAACTATTTGAATCTGCTGTACATTCAATATCTTTCAAATGCCAAGGTGTGCCATATTTGTGAAACAAATTAAATCTTACTAAGATTTTATCTAAATATTCATAATCATTACTATCTGTTGCTTCTACTAATCTATCTCCAAGTCCATTATGATACATTCCTACTACTATACCAACTCCGCAATCATCATCATTGTCAGTATTATTACCGCAACTAGTATAAGGAAAATTAATTAATGTACCTCTTTCTCCTGTATAATTTCTAAAACCTTTATTATACTCATTGTCATTTGGTAATAATGGATGGTATATAATACAACTAGCACGTGCTGCAGCAAATTGGTAATCTGTAATACTTCTTAAATCAGAATTAAATATATTATAAGAGCCTGTATATCCATATTCACCACACTTATAAGCATCAATTATTTGTGTATCTTCATAATATTGTACTTTGCCATAATTACAAGTATAACCTTCGGTAGTATCACTTAATAGAACATCATATTTATCTCTATTCTTTTTACTAAACATACTAAAATAATTAACCTCTGATAGATTAAGCTCGTAATCACTCACCGAATTCGATATAACCTCAACAATCAATTCATCAGTAGGAATATCTTTAATAATTAAAAAATCATTTATAGAACCTTGATATATTGGTCCTGCAACTATTTGATAATCTGGAGTATAGACATAACAATAGGAATTGTTATTTAACACAACTTTATCCATAATAATTGACATCATTCCAAGTTTTTCAGCAAAAACTTTTATTTTAAATCTTGATACATATTTGTTATTAATCAGCTCAACAATTGCCTTGTCTTTAATATTAAAATTAATATTATTTTCAATCAAATTGCCTTCTTCATTAATTGGAAAATGTATTAAAGGCAATTCATTATTTGCTTTCAACCCATTTTGATGATATGAATAAGGTTTTGATATATTATACATCACTTGACTTAGCATTATATATGGCAACATAATAAAAAATATAATTAATAAGTATATTCTATTCATTATATAATTCCTCCAAATTTAACAATAATATTTAATAAATTCTAATATTCATTATTTTTTATGAATATTAGCATACCCTATTAACAAAGTTATAAAAATAATTGCTAATTTACAAAAAATATTTATTAAAATATTTATTTTTATTAAATACAAAATATCCTACATCTTTGCAGATATAGGATATTTTTTGGAAGAAAACAAGGACGGAGCAAGCTCCGCCACTACAATGTGTTATATAAATAAGTCGCTCTACATCTTCACAAAC
>JBDHXE010000191.1:0-4402 GCA_039810525.1 Chlorobiota bacterium
ATGGATTTTTGATGGATTTGTAGTAGAGCCTATAGCTCAGATAAATTTCAATATTTTATCTATTAATGGGTTAAACTATAGACCATTTGGTATAGGTATTAATTTAGGTTATGGATGGTAAGTGTCTTCTAATTAAAAAATCCTCAAATTTATTTTGAGGATTTTTTTTTATTATTTTTTAAAAAAAATAATCATAATAATTCGATGAAAGATATTTTTAAATTTTATCTCTTGATTTGACACTTAGTAGTATTTCTTGCCCAAAATTAATAGCTTCCATAGCTGCAATTGTAAGTTTATTCTCTAATTTGCCGAATTTTTTGGAATAGTCTTTTCTACTTCTTTTGATAACTTCAAATGCTTCTTCTTTATTATACGTATGTGTAATCTCACATTTTTTGGTAGTTTGTCCGGGCATATCTTTGTATGTAAGAAAGTAGTGCTTAAGTCTTTGTATTATAGAAGATGGCACATCTGCAATATCTTTCCATTGGGTGTATACTTCGTCTTGTTTGAGTACTGCTATTATTTTATCATCTGCTTCATTGCCGTCTATCATTCTAAATCCACCAATGGGCTTTGCTTGGAGTATTATATCTCCATGCATAATATTCTTTTCGGTCAAAACACAAATATCCAAAGGATCGCCATCGCCAATAATATCATTTCTTTTGGTTTTTTCGATACAGAAATCAGCTACAGAATAGCCACAATAAGTCTGTGGTATGAATCCGTAGAGAGCAGGTATAATATTAGAATATCTCTGTGGTCTATCAATTTTTAGGTATCCAGTTTCTTTATCAATTTCATATTTGAGTGTATCGGTTGGCACTACTTCGATAAATGAAGTTACAATTTCGGGTGCTTCGTCACCGATATTTATTCCATGCCAAGGGTGAGATTTATATCTCAAGCTAGCTAATTTCCAAAATTCTGTTAATGATTCCATTTTTAAATTATTATAATAATTAATTATTTCTTTTTATTCTTGTTGATCTCTCTAACTTCTGTAAGTAATTCTTTTTCTTTATCAGTTAGCTTGGTAGGCAATTTAGCTACAAGTTTCAAAAACAAATCTCCTCTTTTGGTATTATCATTGTATAGTGGCATACCTTGTCCTTTTAATTTTAATACTTTTCCATTTTGTGATTCTGGTGGAATAGTAATTTTGATCTGTCCGCTCAGAGTAGAAACCTTAGCTTCACCACCTAACATAAGTGTAAACACATCTATCAAGGTATCCATTTTGATATCATTATCAATTCTTTCAAATTTATTATGTTCTAAAATTTTAATTTTAATGATGAGATCGCCATTTTTGCCATTATTTTTACCGGGATAGCCTTTGCCAGTAATTTTTAGAATCTGATCGGTCTTAACCCCGGGCTTGAATTTGATTTCCATTTTTTGCCCGTTAATTGTTAATAACCGTGCAGTGCCAGCAAATGCTTCTTCTAATGATAATTCGACATTCATTTCATAGTTTTCGCCATTTTGAGGTGGATTGGCTTGTTTGCCAAATGGATTTTTCATTCCACTACCAAATATTCTTTCGAAGAAATCTGATACTGAACCTCCATTATCGAAAATATCATTAATTGTTTGTCCGCTTCTTTGATTGCCAGCCTGATTATTATACCATTGAGACCAATCATAGCCTTCACCAGAGCCACCTCTCTGTGTAAAATCATTATAGCTCGAGCCTAAGTTATCATATTTTCTTCTTTTTTCGGCGTCGCCTAATACATTATATGCTTCACTTATATCTTTAAATTTTTTTTCAGCTTCGGGGCTTTTATTTACGTCAGGATGATATTTTTTAGCGAGTTTTTTATAAGATTTTTTAATCTCTTCATCGCTTGCTTTTTTATCAACTTCCAAAACTTTATAGTAGTCTTTAAAATCCATTAAAATTCCCTTATAAAACAATATATTAACGATTTTATAGTTATTAAAGTATATTAATTATAATTTTTAATTATTTAAACTTAATTATGAAAATACCTAAATTATCATTATTATTTATTTTAATCTTTATAAATTTATCTTGTCAAGATAATATTAATAATTATAATCAGATTAAGAATATTGAAAAGAATCAATATGGTTTGCAAGTAGTTAATTCCTCAGAGCAATATCAACAATTAATACGTTTAGATAGTAATTTCAGATTAGTTAATATTAAAGAATATATTCCTAATATTTATTTGGATATAAGATATGCTACTACCAATAATTTTACAGGAATAGCAGTTTATAATAAAGCGGAAGCATATACTAGACTTCCAGTAATTAGGAAATTACAATTAGTTCAGAATGAGCTAAATGCTAAGGGATTAGGATTAAAAATTTTTGACGGATATAGACCATACGATATTACTCTTAAATTCTGGGATTTAATTGGTGATACAAATTATGTAGCATCACCATGGAGTGGATCTCGCCACAATAGGGGATGTGCTATTGATCTTACTTTAATAGATCTGCAGACTCAAAAGGAGCTTAAAATGCCTACCGATTTTGATGATTTTAGCGAAAATGCACATCCTAATAATAATAATTTTTCTGAAGATATTATAAATAATAGGAAATTATTGATAGATATAATGTCTAAATATGGTTTTACTGTATATCCTACTGAGTGGTGGCACTTTGATTATAATGGCTATCAATACTACCCTATTACAAATATCTCTTTTGAATCATTAGATTCTTTAAAATAATTTGTTTTTTTAGACTATATATAATATATTAGGATGATATATAAGGACAATGTTATGAAAAAATATATTCTATTATTATTATTAGTTAATATAGCTATTATCTTTGCTAAAGAAAAGGATATGCCTTCTAAAGATGTTTCTTTTGGCGAATTGTTGAAGGTAGAGATTATTGCTAGTTATCATATAGATAATATTCAGTGGTTTAAAGATGGTGTAGCAATCAAAGGTGCTAATCAGAGGCAGTATATTGTAAAGAATGCAAGACTGGGCGATGAAGGCATATATTATGCTACTATGATGGGACCATGCAGAGAGATGACCTCTACTCCTATTTTTGTAAGAATTATTTTGAATGACAAGCCATTTGTAGAAACTATTTCTTCGGGCGGCAATATATTATTGGCAGCTGAGCCAAACCCTGCTTCTGATTTAGTCAAATTTAAATTTAATTTGAATTCGGATAATAAGGTAAAATTAGTGCTTAATGACTTGTTAGGCAACCAAGTTGCTATAATTTATGATGGAATAGCTAATGCTGGGCCTAATTTTATTGAGTTAAACTTAAGTAAATATATTCTTACTAATGGTACATATTTCTATACCCTAATTTCAGATAATTATACAGAAACTCGTTCTTTACAAGTACTTAAATAGAAATGTCTGATAATATTCCATTATTTACAAAACTCAGGACTTTAAGTCCTGAGTTTTGGTTTTTAAATATCATCCAAATGTTTGAAAGGCTTGCTTATGCAAGTGTGGTATTACAGATGGCTGTATATATTTCGCAAAAAGATTTAGCTGGGGGACTTCATTTCGAGCATACTACCAAAGGATGGATTTTTTTCTTTTGGGCTATTATACAAAATTTTACTCCCGTATTTTTTGGCGGATTAGCTGATAAGTTTGGTAGGAAAAGAATAATGATTCTTTCTATTGTTATTTCTATTGTAGGTTTTGCGGGAATAGCGTTTTTTAGAGATATTGTAACTTTTTCACTTTCTACTATCGTATTGGGATTTGGATTAGGTCTTTTCAAGCCAACTATTCAAGGGTTAATTTCTCAGAGTATGACAATTAGCCAGAAATCAATTGGATGGTCAATTAATGTGATGTTGATAAATATTGCAGTATTTATGGCTCCTCCATTAGCTAAATATTTGGAAAGTATATCTTGGTTTTGGGTATTTGCTGGAAGTGGTATAGTAATTTCCATTAATTTATTGCTAATTTTCATATTTGGTAGTAGAATACGTGAATATTCTGATTATCAGATTACTAGTTCAATTATCAGACATTCCATAAAAGAAATGTTTAATCCAAGGATTATTTATTTTTTATTAATTATGTCTGGCTTTACAATGATTTATATGCAATTTTATGAGAGTTTGCCTAATTTCTTATACGACTGGACTGATACATCTGCAATAGCAAGTTCTAAATTGATACCTAAGTTTATGCTGAGTGAGACTTCTCGTGGTATAATGATTGATTTTAAATGGTTGTATAATATTAATTCTGGTCTTATAGTTCTATTCATAATTTTTGTAGGTCATCTTTTATCTCGAATATCTATAATTAAATCATTGGTTATAGGTTTGTTTTTGGTAACAATAGGCATAGCATTATCTGGAATAAGCCATATTGGTATCATAGCCATTATTGGTGAAAACGAACTT
>JBDHXE010000192.1:0-4395 GCA_039810525.1 Chlorobiota bacterium
GTTATAGTAGCCGGGCTGAAATGTATTCAGGGCAAAGGAGTAGTAAATTCTATTTCTTTGAAAGAGGGAGAAGAGATATTTATAGAGCAGGCTAAGACTATTTTGGATTATGGAGCGGCTGTTATAGTAATGGCTTTTGATGAGCATGGTCAAGCTGATACCTATGAACGAAAAATACAAATTTGTGAGAGAGCATATAATATTTTAACTAAAGAAGTAGGGTTTGCACCACAGGATATTATTTTCGATCCAAATATTCTTACAATTGGTACTGGTATTGAAGAATATAATAATTATGCTGTAAATTATATTGAAGCTGTAAGGTGGATTAAACAGAATTTGCCATTAGCAAAGGTTAGTGGTGGCGTTTCTAATTTATCCTTTTCTTTTAGAGGTAATAATAAAATAAGAGAAGCTATGCACTCTGCATTTCTATTCTATGCTATTAAAGCTGGAATGGATATGGGTATAGTAAATGCAGGGCAATTAGAAGTATATGAAGAAATAGATAAGGATTTGCTTGAGTTAGTAGAGGACTTAATATTAAATAGAAGAGATGATGCAACAGAAAGATTACTTAAATATTCTGAATCTAATAAAGGAGTGCAGACGCAATCTAAAGAAAAAGAGGAATGGAGGAGTCTTCCGGTCGATGAACGATTAAAGCATTCTTTAATTAAAGGTATAATTGATTTTATTATTGAAGATACTGAAGAAGCTCGTCAAAATTATGCAAGCCCATTAGATGTGATAGAAAAGCCGTTGATGGATGGTATGAATATAGTTGGCGATCTATTTGGTGCTGGTAAAATGTTTTTGCCACAAGTAGTTAAATCCGCTAGGGTTATGAAAAAATCTGTGGCATATTTAATCCCTTTTATTGAACAAGTTTTAAAAGATAGCAATAAAAAGAGTTCTGGTAAAGTATTGCTAGCTACTGTAAAAGGTGATGTACACGATATTGGAAAGAATATAGTAGGAGTAGTGCTATCTTGTAATAATTATGAAATTATTGATTTGGGCGTAATGGTATCTGCTGATAAAATTCTAGCAGAAGCAAAAGCACATAATGTTGATATAATTGGTTTGAGTGGATTGATTACTCCTTCTCTTGACGAAATGGTACATGTAGCTAAAGAATTGGAACGCAATGGATTTACACAACCATTGCTTATAGGTGGCGCTACAAGCTCACGTATTCATACAGCAGTTAAGGTTGCTCCACATTATTCACATCCTGTAATTCATGTATTAGATGCAGGCCGAAGTGTGCCAGTAGTATCAAATTTATTAAACGATAGATTGAGAGACGATTTTATAATTCAAAATAGAACTGAATACCAACGTTTGCGAGAGACTCATATCAAATCACAATCTCAGATTAATATGATAAGCTATGAAGAAGCAAAGAAAAATAAATTTATAATAGATTGGAGTAATGAAAATATAGAAAAACCTAATTTCCTTGGTATTAAAAATTTAACTGACTTTGATTTGAGTGAAATACGAAAATATATTAATTGGACTCAATTTTTTATTACTTGGGAGATTCGTGGTAAATTTCCACAAATTTTCGATTTGCCTGACAAAGGTGAAGAGGCACGTAAATTGTATGACGATGCTAATCTTTTGTTAGATGAAATTATCTCACAGAAATTAATTAGGGCAAATGGTACATTTGGTATTTTGCCTGCCAATTCTATTAATGATGAGGATATTGAGGTATATAATATAGATGGTAGTAAACCTTTAGTAAGATTTAATTTCTTGAGGCAGCAAATAGCTCCTAAGGGTAATGTTCCTAATTATTCATTAGCTGATTATATAGCTCCAAAAGAATCTAATTTAAAAGATTATCTTGGATTTTTTATTGTAACGGCTGGCATAGGAGTAGAGGAATTGGTAGATAAATATACTCAGAACAACGATTCTTATAAATCTATTATGATTAAAATCCTTGCCGATAGATTAGCCGAAGCTTTTGCTGAATTATTACATCAGATAGTAAGGCGACAATATTGGGGTTACGAAAAAGATGATAATTTGGATATTGATAATTTATTAAGCGAGTCTTATGTAGGTATTAGACCAGCTATTGGATACCCGTCTATACCAGATCATTCAGAAATCGACAAAGTTTTTGAATTATTCGGTAGTAATGATGTAGGTGTAACCGTTACGGATAGTTATATGATGCAGCCAGCAGCATCGGTAAGTGGCTTATACTTTGCTAATCCTAAGTCAAAATATTTTGCCGTTGGAAAGTGGAAAGATGATCAAGTACAGAGTTATTTGAATAGAAAAGGCAATATTAATGAAACAGTTAAAAGAATTATGTCTCATTTCTTAATTGATTGATATGACCGAATTTAAGATTAGTAATAATAAATTTAAGCGAGCTTTTTATTTGACTTTAGGTTTCTTTTTTGTTAGCTTAGGTATAATAGGTGCTTTTCTACCTATTATGCCAACTACTATATTCTTAATTTTAGCAACTTGGAGTTTTATGAGAAGTTCTGAAAAGTATTATATATGGCTGACAACTAATAGATATTTTGGGCGTTTGATCAAAAATTACCATACATATAGAGGAATTGAACCAAAAGCAAGGTTAAAATCGTTAATTATTCTATGGATTACTTTAGCTATCACTATAATAATGGTGCCCACTTTGTTAATATTTTCAATTATGCTATTAGTAGGGATAGGTGTTACTTGGCATTTATTAGCTCTCAAGACTCTTACTATTGAAGAGATTGAAAAAATAGATTTGGAATTTAACCAATGATGATTGAATACTTAATATTAATTTTATTGATTCTATTATCAGCTACTTTTTCTGGTATGACAATAGGTGTTTTTAGCTTATCTCTCACAAGTTTAGAAGCAAAAGCAAAAATTGGTGATAAAAGAGCAAAAAAAATTATTCCTTTACGGAAAAATGGAAGTCTATTATTATCTACTTTGTTATTTGGCAATGTAGCAGTAAATACAGCTGTAGCAATTATTCTAAATAGTGTAGCAAATGGGTTTGTAGCTGGTATAATATCTACTATGTTGATAGTAATATTTGGAGAATTACTACCTCAAGCAATTTTTGCAAGATTTGCTTTGGACTTTGGCTCTAAGATGGTTTGGTTAGTTAAATTTTTTATGATCATTTTGTATCCTGTATCTGCTCCTGCGGCATTTGTAATTGATAAAATATTAGGTAAAGAAAGCCCGACACTATTTTCTAAACAGGAATTTAGCGAAATTATCAAACACCATGAAGATTCACCTGATTCTTTGATTGACTCTGATGAGGAGAGGATTCTATTAGGGGCATTGTCTTTTTCGGATAGACAGGTATATGAAATAATGACTCCGAGAACTGTAGTATATGATCTGAATAAAAATACAATTCTAAATGTATCTAAAATAGAAGAAATCAAACAGAAGGGTTATAGTAGGATACCCATATTTGATACTAATACAGACAATATGATAGGCATTTTGTTTGTGAAGGATTTAATCGGATTGGTACCAAGCGAAAATATAACAGTAGAAGAGTTGGCCCATAAGGATAAATTAATATATGTCGAATGGAATGATAAGTTAGATAAGGTATTAGATATAATGGTAAAAAGCCATAATCATTTGGCAATTGTAATAGATGAATTTGGCGTATTCAATGGTATAATTACTTTAGAAGATATAGTTGAGGAGATTTTGAAAATTGAAATTGTAGATGAGCAAGACAAAATAATAGATTTACAAAAATATGCAAGAGAGAAGATTAAAAATAGATTGGTATAATTCCATTGAATTTATTCTTTCACTTCATTGTCTTTATTTACATTATTTGTCGGACTTTTGATAGTCTCTGATTTGATAGTATTATCTATCTCAGTAGTAATTTCATTAATTTGCTCTTTAAACTGTTGTTGGGCTTTTTTTACTTCAATAACTCCTTTCCTAAAATACTTTGCTATCTCTGGTATCTTGTTAGGTCCAAATAATAATAAAATTAGTAAAACAATAAGGAATAATTCTCCACCACCAACATCGAACATATCAAATCATATTAATTAATAGGTTTATTGTTATCATTAATTTCTTTTTTGTCATTATCTTCTTCAATAGAAGAAGCTTTTTTAAATTCTTTAATACCGCTTCCCAATCCTTTCATTAGTTCTGGTATTTTTTTAGCTCCAAACAAAAGTACTAAAATCAATACTACTAAAATCACTTCTGTTGATCCAAGACCAAACATAATTTCCTCCTATTAAGATTTAAAATTTGCTATTGAGTGAAATATAGACAGACCATCTATACCTCCAACTAAACTGTCACAATATCTTTCTGGATGAGGCATCATACCTAAGATATTTCCATTTTGATTAATAATCCCTG
>JBDHXE010000193.1:0-4375 GCA_039810525.1 Chlorobiota bacterium
CGGGCTCTTCGGTAATACCTGTTGCCATCAGCAGATAGCCTACTAATATTACAGCAAGACCTATACCAATTATTATTAAATTATTCTTTTCGAGTGGAAACTCCCACTTCACTGTAACCTTTGGTTTTGTAGTTACACTTACCGAACGTTTTGCCATTAGAATACTCCAAAATTATATATTCAAAAATAAATAAATTATATTGAAATTAAAAACGATTTAAGAACCATTAAAATTACATACTTTTGTATTATTATTTAATTATTTTTAATAATATGTCAGAAGATATCAAAACAAGTAAAGGGAAACTATACATAGTATCCACTCCTATTGGCAACAAAGACGATTTTACCATAAGAGCTATGAACTCGCTCAAAAGATGTGATTTCGTAGTTTGCGAAGAGCTAAAAGTTGGCGCTAGAACCTTAAAACAATTAAACTTGTCGAAAGAACTACTACCGCTCAACGAGCATAATGAAATAGAAAGCACTAAGGAAATTTTAGACAGAATAAAAAGAGGTGAGAAAGCTTGTTTGATTTCTGATGATGGCACCCCATTAATTGCAGACCCCGGCAATTATTTTATAAAAGCAGCTCTATCACAAGATATTGATATAGAAGTTGTGCCCGGTGTTACTTCTATTACCACCGCCATTGTAAGAAGCGGAATGCCTACCAATCAATTCCTATTTGCAGGATTCCTTAGTAGAAAAACAGAAGAGAAATTCCAAGAAGCAAAAGAGCTTTCAAGAGAAAAGAGAACAGTAGTATTACTCGAAACCCCGTATAGATTACTCGCTACACTCGAAATATTAAGCAAAATAATGCCTAACCGTAAAGCATATATTGGGATGAATCTTACTTTTCCTTACGAAACCCACCACTATGGCACTTTCGAACAATTATACAATAAATTCATCGACAAAGAAATCAAAGCAGAATTCGTAATCTGTTTCGAAGGTAGTGATTTCGGTAAATTCCACAGCAAAGACGACTTCTCCGAAGAGCAAACTTACAACCGTGAAAGCTACGATAATAGAAGATCATACAATAGGGAAGGAGCTTTTCGCAAAGATAGAGATAATAACTACAACCGAGATAGAAGAGATTCTAAAGATAGAGGACACAATCATCGAGATAATAAATTTGCAGACAACAAGTTCAAACGCGATAGAGATGATGAAAGAAAATCATTCTCTAAGTCAAGAACTTCTAATTTTAGAGATGGAGATTTCGAACAATCGGGTTCATACAGCAACAATTGGAACAAATCTTATGATATCAAAAGTGAACGCAAATTCGGAGATAAAAAGAAGTCCAATAATTCAAGAAAAGGTAACTCTAAACCATTTGGCAAAAAAGCACCTACCAAATTCGGTAAAAGAAAGTTCTAAATATAAGTTAAAAAATAAGGAATTAATTTAATTCCCTAGTCGTCCTACACTTCCGAAAGATGTAGGACGACTTGTTATTGCAAATCCCTTATTATCAAAGACTTATATTATATATTTCTTTCCAATATTTATTCCAATACATTACTATTTTTTAATATAGAAATAGTAAATAAAACATAGAATTCTATTTATAAAAATGGAGTCTTAACAACTACGGCTGGGAATCTCTTGCCCCTTGCTTCTATTTCTATTTTGCTTCCAATTTCTTTATACTGCGAAGCAACATATCCCATAGCAATGGGTTTATTTAATGTAGGAGACAAATTACCACTTGTAATCACTCCAATTTCGGTATCTCCATCGTATATTTTGTAGCCATGTCGTGCTATAAATTTATCAGCATCGGGTAATATACCAACTAAGTTTCTCTTTGGTTTTGCTTCTTTTACTTTTTTGATAATATCGCTACCATTAAAATCGCCTTTATTTATCTTAGTAATCCAAGACAATCCTGCTTCTATTACATTGGTAGTTTCGTCTATATCGTTTCCATAGAGACAATAGCATTTTTCTAATCTCAAAGTATCTCTACAGCCTAATCCTACAGGTTGAATATCGTATTCTTTGCCAGCTTCAAATATTTTATTCCAAATACTTTCACATAGCTCTACATCGCCTTTGAAGTAAATTTCGAATCCCAATTCACCAGTATATCCAGTACGTGAAATTATCATCTCTACGCCTGCTAGATTACCCATAGTAAAATGGTAGAATTTGAGTGTTTCGTCGCTTATATCTGCGTTTGTTAATTTTTCGAGAGTATTACGAGAGAATGGTCCTTGTATAGCTAATAGGTTATAGTCATCAGAGGCATTATATATGTTTACATCTAATCCATCTGTATTCTTCTGGCACCATTCCCAGTCTTTATCTATATTAGCACCATTTACTACCAACATATAATGATTTTCTGCAATTTTATATACCAACAAATCATCTACTATACCGCCATCGTTGTAGCACATTGCGGAGTATTGCACAGCCCCAATTGTTAATTTTGATGCATCGTTGGTAGTAATTTTTTGAACGTAAATTAGTGCATCTGGACCTTTGATTTCGAATTCACCCATATGGGAAACATCGAAGACACCTACTTTGTTTCTTACTGAATGATGCTCATTAATAATACCAGCGGGATATTGAATTGGCATTTCAAATCCAGCAAATTCGACCATTTTTGCATTTAATTTCTTATGTATACTATTAAAATGGGTTAATTTCATTTTTGCCTCTAAATTATTTAATTTATTACTTCAATTATAATCAAAAATACGAAAATCTGCTAATTTTTAATAAATTCTTTCATCTTTTCAAATTTTTTAGGACCAATTCCCTTAATATTCATTATATCTTCTGCTTTTTGAAACTTATTGTCTTTGCGGTATTCTAGAATTTTAAGAGCTGTTTTTTCGCCTATTCCGGGTAATTGCATCAATTCTACTTTTGAAGCTGAGTTAATATTTATCTTAATGTTATTTTTCTTTTCTGATATTTTATTGTTTTTAGAAGTATAATATATATCCTTTTTAACTAAGGTATCGGCATTAATTAGATTGGTATATCCATTGCCATTGTTATCATTGCCTATCATAATAGTTTTGTTAACATTAGCCAAAGAGTCTAAGCGGTTGTATGTATCGATATTCTTTATCTTTTCTAATTCAGCTTCAGTATTCATTAAATTTTTTATAGAATAGCCACAAATAGTAAAAATCATAATGACTGCTACGCTAATGAGTTCACTTTTGTTTATCCCTATTAGTTGCTGAATTTTGCTCAACATATCATTCAAATTATTAGTAATTATTGATAATAATATTATTTTTAAGGCAAAATTACAAATTTTTTGGTTTTGGACTCTACTTTTTCTCCTTTACTATTGACTCCTTCTACCTTGAATAGATATATTCCAGTAGGTAGTTCATTCCCATTTCTATCTTTGCCATCCCATTCTACACCGCCATTGCCATCATTTTCGAATAATTTGATTATTTCGGCACCATCTATTGTTTGGATAGTTATTTTGGCATTTTGAGTAATATTAGCGAAATATATGTCATTGTTTTCTGATTTTCTAATTGGATTGGGGTACACATAAGCATCTATTAGATCGGGGGAGCTGATAGTAAACCCAAGTGTATTGCCCGGTCCGTTAGTGATCGGTGTTCTGTCTTTTGCCAATATATTAGTAGCTGTGATAGTATAATTTTTGCCCCTAGCGCCATTATTTCTGAATAATTGACTTATATTCATCATTACTGCGGAGTGGTCTAATGGGTCTAACTCTACAAATAAGGCTTCACCTAATGGCTTAAATATATAATTATTCCTATTGATAGCAGTAGAATCTACTTCTTTGTTGTAGTGTAATTTTATTAATGTTTCACCAAGGAATTCTAATTTGGTCAAAAATAGCTCATCCTTAGTAGGAATTTTATCCCATTGATATTCTATTGTAGTATCTACTGTCCAGTTATTATAATAGTCTCTAAATGTATTGATATTGAGGGTATATGTGGACGCTTCCATCTCGTTAGCAAAGCTCAACAAAACTATCGATCCTTTACTGATAATAGCACTCGATGGCAAGAATAAGTTATTGTTGTAATCGTATAGTTCAAATATTGCCGGATTGAGTGAATTGGTTCCAATTTTATTATTAAAGGTAATTTCTAACATATTATTGTTGATATTTCTTACTGAGATAGGAGTGGATTTAGGTGTAGTATGAATAGTAATAATATCTGAAAAATCGCTTTCGGGGCTTTGAAATTTAGAGTTGAATGCAGTAACTATATAGTTGTAAGTATTATTAGGTTGCAGCGAGCTAATTATTGCAGAATTAGATTTGGTCTCTCCAATTTTGACAGCACTTATCTCTTGATTTAGCATTATTAGTTGATAAATATTATATTTCTCAGCA
>JBDHXE010000194.1:0-4373 GCA_039810525.1 Chlorobiota bacterium
TGCCCGATATAATTGTATCAAAAGATACCAACACACCTCTGACTAATATCCTTAGATCTCGAGGTTTATTTTTGGAATGGGCAATTGAATTTTATCAAAAAAATAAAGACTATTATAAAGAAGAATTTTCTACTTTTGATAAATTTAAATTATTATTTAATTTAGATGAATTGAAAATGGAGCAATTTAAAGGCTATTGTATAGCTAAGAAATTGTGGAACAATGAGATGTACCAAATTGATAAATCAAAAATTGCAGTAAATCTCAAAGCTGTACTTGCTTTTATTATTTTTGGACCCAATGAATCTAATGAAATAATGCTCGAAAATGATGTTTTTATAAAAACAGCTTTAAAGAATTTAGATAAAGCTGAATTGATATTTAAAAATTAATGGTAACAAAATGAGTCTTCGTTTAAAAACAATTATAGCATGGCTGATAGCTTTTGTATTGATGTCTTTATTGGCAATTTATCAAAGAACAACTGGGCCAACATACCCTAAACGTGGTAGTGTAGAAGTTGGTGGTAGCACAGTTAATTTTAGTATGCCACGTAGTTTTGGTGGTCCCGGTGATGCAGATATTAGGATTGAGATACCTGATAAGTCTATAAAAGGTCAGCTTGTGTATCGTAGATACAAGAGTTATGACGATTGGTCAACTCAAGAAATGAAATTAGAAGGGAATGAATTGGTAGCTTATCTTCCACATTTACCTCCAGCTGGCAAAATGATTTTTGAAGTATTTTTAGAAAAGGGGGCTGATAAGCAAAAAATTACAGCCGAACCAGTTATCCTAAGATTTAAAGGATCGGTACCAGATTTTGTGTTAATTCCACATATTTTGTTGATGTTTACTGCTATGGTCTTTTCGTTAAGGGCAGCAATTAGTGGAATTTACAAATGGGAGAGTACATTTACTTTTACTAAGTTTACTCTTATATTTTTTGCAATGGGTGGATTAATTTTTGGCCCGATTATGCAGCTATATGCATTTGGGTATTTGTGGACTGGGTGGCCTGTTGCTGACGGCTCATTTAATTTAATTAAGTTTGGCGATCTTACTGATAATAAGACTCTGATAGGAATTGTTACTTGGCTCATTGCATATATTCAAATTAGAAGAAATCGAAATGCTAAGTATTGGGCAATAGCTGCAGCAGTGGTATTAATTGGAGTATATCTTATTCCTCATAGTGCACTTGGCTCTGAAATAGATTTCAGAGAATTAAAGAATATGCCTTAGAAATATTTTTGATAAGTATGGATAATTTTAAATTTTATAACCCAACTAAAATTATTTTTGGTAAAAATAGAATACAATTAATTGGCAAAGAAATAGCAAAATGCGGTATTAAAAAAGTACTATTACTTGCTGGTGGCGGATCTATTAAAGAAAATGGTGTATATGCACAAACTATTAATTCTCTAAATGAAAATAATATAGAATGGGTAGAAAGTTGGGGTGTAATACCCAACCCTATTTTATCTCATGCCGAAAGATCTCTGCAAATATTAAGGGATTTTGAGGCCGAAGCTGTGTTGGCTGTAGGCGGTGGTTCTGTGATAGATGAAGCTAAATCTATAGCAGCTGGATATTTTAAAAACGGTATTTGGGAATTATTCGATGGCACTAATAGTAGATTAACTAAAGCTTTACCTATATTTGTAATTCAAACTATTTCTGCTACTGGTTCAGAAATGAATTCTTATGCAGTACTTACTAATGATAAGGAAAACAAGAAATGGGACTTTGGTTCGCCATTTACTTATCCCAAAGTATCCATTATAGACCCTTCGGTACAGTCTTCGTTACCATGGCGCCAAACTGTAAATGGTGCTGTTGATTCTTTATCTCATATTATGGAAAATTATTTTGGTGGTTCCGACCAAGAAGTTACTCTATCTATTAATGAATCATTGATGAAGGTTATTATTAGATATATTGATGAACTACAAATTGATAGCAGTAATTATAATGCAAGAGCTGAATTTGCTTGGGCATCTTGCTTGGCTCTGTCTGGACTCACTTCTGTATCTATGGGTGGTGGCGAATGGGTGGTGCATAGAATAGGACATAGTATAAGCGCTCTCTACCCAAATGTAGCTCATGCTGAAAGTTTGTCTGTATTATTCCCTGCTTGGATAAGATATGTATATAAGTATAAGGAAATTATTTTTAATAGGTGGGCTTTTAATATATGGGGAGCTCGGGATATTGAAAACGGAATATTATCTTTTCAAAATAAATTAAAGCAGTGGCAAGCCCCAATCACTTTGAGTGACTTAAATATTAATAAAAGTAACCTAAAAGATATAGCAGAAAATGCTACTATACAAGGCCCTATTGGAAATATTAAGTATATCAATTATAACGATATGATACAAATTCTACAGTTGGCTCTATAATACTTGACAGTTTTGCTTAATTTGTAATTGCTGTCAAAGATTATTTCGAAATCATTTATTTTTAACAATTATTTAATAATTATGAAATATTTAATAATACTAAATCTAATTTTAATGACTTTTAATTATTCATTTTCTCAGAGTGTTTTTTTGAATACTAAAAATGGTAAAGAAGTCTCTATTGATGAATTAGCAAAGAATTTATCTAAAGAACATTTAATATTTTTTGGTGAATTTCATGATGATAGCACTATTCACAGCTTCCAAAATCAATTGTTTCAATTGATTTATCAATATAATAAAAATTTATCGTTAAGCATGGAAATGTTTGAACGTGATGTGCAACCATTATTAAATGAATATTTGAATGGTAAAATTTCGAATGAAGAGTTCTTAAAAAATTCAAGACCATGGCCAGATTATCAAAAGTTTTATATGCCTATGGTAGAATTTGCTAAAAATAATAAATTGGATGTACTGGCTGCCAATATCCCTAGAAAATATGCCGCTCAATTTGTAAAGGAAGGTATGACTGGAATTAAAAAATTACCTCCAAATGAGAAGTCTATGATAGCTAAAGATGTGCATTTAAAAAGCGATAGATATTTGGAAAATTTTTTGGAAACAATGCTGGGTTCAGCCAATGAAATAGATAGTTTGCAGCCTAATGAAATCAACATATTATATCTTTATTACGGCTCCCAAGTGATTAAAGATGAAACTATGGCTGAGAGCATTGCTAATTTGATTACAAGCAAACCTAACAATTTAATCTTTCATTTAAACGGTGATTTTCATTCTAATATGTTTTTAGGAACAGTACAAAAGGTAATTGATAGAATTCCCGGTATACAACCTATTGTAATTTCACCTGTTTATTATAAGGATAAATCTGAGATTACAAACAAACCAGAGTACAAAGAGTTGGCAAATTATATACTGTTTGTGCCTGCACCGATGCAAGAAGAAGAACCTATGGGACTTAATTCTGGTTCACATTTTGGTGAAAATTCTATTATTAATCATAAGCTAAATATAGATATTGAACCTAATAATTCTTTTATAAAAGCTAACGATCAAATTACTTTTAAATACCCTATTTTAAAAACAGGAAGTATTGATTTATTGAATACTTTAAAAATTACAAAGATTGAATTCTCGAATTTAATTTTAAATTACAAAATTGAGAAATTAAATAATAATTATAATAGAATAGTATTTACAAACCCTACCTTTGATTTAGCAAGTTATGGGGACAATGGCATAAAAGAAACTTCTGAATTTACAGTATTTTATGAAGGTAAAATTTATAATAAACCAGATGAGACTACATTAATACAAAGACATTCTAACTCTATAGGAATTATCTCGGACAAAGAAGGAGAAGGTATTTACTTGCCCGGTGCAGCATATTATCCTAAGACTGAGAATGAAATGGCAAATTTTGAGTGTAATATTAGTATTCCTTCCGAATATACATTGGTAAGTAGCTTTATCAAAAAGATATCAAGCAATGATAATATTACAAATTATTCGGTCAAAAGTAATTTCCCAATAGACGATTTGACAATAGTAGGCGGTCGACTCAAAGAGAATAGCAAAAAATACGGTAATTTCACTATTAATATGTTTACATATCAAGATTTGAGCAATATAGACACATATTTTAGTGCCATAAAAGGATATTATGATTATTATACTAATTTGTTTGGAGACTACCCATTTGATGAGTTTTCTGTAGTAGAAAACTTTTTTGCGACAGGCTTTGGGATGCCTAATTATACTCTACTTTCAGGTCGCTTATTAAAAATGCCATGGGTAGTATTATCTCCGGGGTCTATAGCTCACGAATTTGTTCATAATTGGTGGGGAAATAGCGTATTTGTCGATTACAATAAAGGTAATTGGTGCGAATCTCTTACTACATTCTCTACTAATTATTATTATAATGCTTTACTTAATAAC
>JBDHXE010000195.1:0-4350 GCA_039810525.1 Chlorobiota bacterium
CTTATGCCAATCATAGTATGCTTGGGTTTGTTTATTATAAACAAGTAGAATATGGTGGTTATGATGCTATTATTTCGGTGGTAGACGGCAATATGAACAGCCCACAGATAATTATACCTCGTAGATAGTTAGTTGGCAATATATTATTTTATATTTTAGAATATCACAATTAGTAGTATAGCGATGCGTCTTTTTTCGAAATTAATGTATGCAAAATTATTATTTTGTTTTGCATAATTTAGAGAATTTATATATTTAGATGTAGTATATGGAAGCAGAGAATAAAGACGCTAATCATAAGATTTTGGATGTGAATTTCTGGAATTACCGATGGAAGCATAATATGACTGGATGGGATATAGGGTATCCATCGCCGCCAATTACTAATTATATAGATCAATATATGAATAAGGATAGCGCTATTCTGATAGCTGGTTGTGGCAATGCGCATGAAGCCGAATATTTGGTAAAAAATGGATTTAATAATATTACTTTATTAGATATATCAGAAATAGCGGTAGAATTATTGCAAACAAAATTTAAAAATTACAATCAAGTGAAAGTAATATGTGATAATTTGTTTTTGCACAACGGTGAATATGATTTGATAATAGAGCAAACGCTTTTTTGCACTTTTGTAGATGAAATGCGTTATGAGTATGCTAAAAAGATGGCCTCTTTATTAAAACCAAACGGTAGATTGGTAGGTGTCCTATTTAATGTAGAATTTGCTAATCCGGGACCTCCATTTGGTGGTAATAAATTAGAGTATATACCTATTTTTGATACTTATTTTAATATAAATATTATGGAAGAATGCTATAATAGTATTGAGCCAAGAGCAGGTAATGAATTGTTTATTAAGATGGTGAAGAAATAATTGTGGCTGCTGATGATGAAATAGTAGATCAAGATGTGATATATCTGTTGGCATTTCTAAATGATTGGTGCGATCATTGCCAGACTATGGAGCCAATAATAGATGCTATAAAAGTAGAATTGGGCGAAAGGATAGATATAACTAAAATTGATATTGAAAAATTACCGAAATTAGCAATTGCTTATAATATAAGGGCTACACCTTCATTTGCAATTCTAAAAAATGGAAAGGTATGGTGGCAGTATTCAGGTATGCTTACAAAAAGAGAAATAATGCAAGAAATTAATAAATTAATTTAGTAATATTGAGTAAAGATAAAATGACATTATTAGAAAGTTGTTTAAAAGAAATAGATAGAGAATCTATTGGTACCGTTAAAATATTAGAATGCGTGCCTTCTCAAAATTTTGATTGGAAACCACATAGTAAGTCTATGACTCTGAAACAATTATCATCACATATTGCTTTGATACCAAGCTGGGTCAATAAAATAGTAAATAATGATTTTTATGATTTTGGCAAGAATCCATTGTCTATACCTGAGATTAATAATACATCTGATATAGTATCTTTGTATAAGAGATCGACTAATGAGGCTATATTAGCTCTCCAATCTATAAATGATGATGATCTGAATGCAAATTGGAAATTGCTCCGTAATGATATAGTAAGAATAGATTTGCCAAGGTATGCAGCAGTTCGTAATTTAGCGATGAATCATTTATACCACCATAGAGGGCAATTAGGCGTATATCTAAGATTATTGGATATATCAATACCCGGTATTTATGGGCAAAGTGCAGATGATAAATTGAAAAATTAATAAATAGAATGTTGTAAATCTAATTTCTATATTTTTCATATTTTGTTATTATTGGAAAGAAGAGGCTGCCTCATAAGTTAAAAACAAGAAAATCATTTACATATACAGTCGCCCTACACTTCATAAGTGTAGGACATCCGAAGGATTAAAAATTAAATCATTGCTGCTGACTTATGACACAGCCTCAATTGGAGAAAGACAAAACTATCTGAAAAGCTATAAATTTATTTTAACTATCCTTCTTAGCTACCAAAGTTAATATAGTAGCTTGAGCTACCAACTCATTTCTTTGATTAAATACCTCTACATCCCAACGTACCACTCCATTAGGCGTAACCCCTTCCTTATCCTCTTTATCTGTCTTATCCAATACAGTCAAATTTACCCAAATAGTATCATTTACATATACAGGAGCTGTAAACCTTAGCTCATCTATTCCATAATTAGCCAATATAGGGCCTTTTCTTCCATCTACGAACAAACCAGCTGCTGCCGCCAATACAAAATATCCATGAGCTACCCTACCTGTAAAAAACGAACCTTCAAGCGAAGTAATATCAGTATGAGCATAAAATGAATCCCAACTTACATTAGTAAAATTCACTATATCTGTCTCAGTAATAGTTCTACGCCTTGTCTGGTAAGTCTCACCTATCTGTAATTCCTCAAAATACTTCATAAACGGATGCTTAATATCTTCTACCCTTGCTGCACCCTTCTGCCATTGCTCCGAAATAAATGTCAAAGTAGTAGGATGACCTTGTATAGCTGTCCTCTGCATATAATGAGTAACACCCCTAATTCCACCAAGCTCCTCACCACCGCCCGCTCTACCAGGTCCACCGTGAACAAGGTGAGGCATAGGCGAACCATGTCCAGTTGATTCCTTTGCACTATCCCTATTTAATATCATTACCCTACCATGATACGAAGCTACACCAAAGAATAAATCCTTTGCTATTCTATTATCATTAGTAAAAATTGAACCTACCAAACTACCCTTACCCATTTTGGCTATCGCTATAGCCTCATCATTATTCTTATATGGAATTACAGTACTTACTGGACCAAAAGCCTCAATATCGTGTACTTCTGTATTTACAAATGGATTATCACACATCAACAAAGTAGGTGCAAAAAATGCTCCCTTAGACTTATCAGCCCCTACCAACTCTATACTATCAAGCCCACCAGTAACCATCTTAGCAGAAGACAATAATCTATCCACCGCCTTACTTACATCTTCCACTTGTTCTCTACCTGCCAAAGGACCCATTCTTACTTCCTCATTACTTGGCATCCCAACCTTAGTCTTAAGCAACCTTTCCTTAATAGCCATCGATACAGCATCAGCAAACTCCTCTGGAACAATTGCCCTACGTATAGCAGTACATTTCTGACCAGCCTTAGTAGTCATTTCCCTCACTACTTCCTTAATATACAGATCAAATTCAGGAGTACCAGGTGCTGCATCCAATCCCAATATAGAACAATTAAGCGAATCAGCCTCCAAATTAAACCTTACACTATTCTCTACTATATTCTTCTTACCTTTTAGCATAGTCCCAGTCCATGCACTACCCGTAAAAGTTACCGAATCCTGTCCATCTAAATGATCCAAAAGATCGCCCGTATTACCACATATCAATTGCAAAGCCCCTTCGGGTAATATACCAGAATTTATTATCTCTTTCACCACAGCTTCAGTAAGATAAGCAGTTAATGACGCGGGTTTTACAATAGCAGGTACACCTGCCAAAAATGTAGGAGATAATTTTTCTAACATACCCCATACTGGAAAATTGAAAGCATTAATATGAACAGCCACCCCCTCCATAGGCACATATATATGATGACCAACAAAAGTACCGCCCTTAGACAAAGGCTCTAAATGCCCATCTAAAAAGAAAGGTTGATTAGGCAATTCACGCCTACCCTTACTCGCATAAGTAAATAGAGTACCAAATCCACCCTCTATATCTACCCACGAATCTGCACGTGTTGCACCAGTTTTGTATGATAATTGATAAAAATACTCTTTCTTTGACGATAAATATTGTGCCAATGCTTTAAGCATTCTGGCCCTTTCGTGAAAAGTCATTTTACGTAATTTCGGACCACCTACATTCCTACCATACTCCACCATATCTTTGAAATCTAAACCATTACTCGAAATAGAAGCAATAGGCTCGCCAAACACAGCATCAAACAATACGCGACCCTCGTCTACACCCTCTACCCATTTTCCACAAGCATAACTTTGTAATTTCATTTATTTACCATACTCATTATATTAAAAAATCATTATAAAGCCACTACACACATAACTATTTTATCCAAAATAACATTTACTTCCAATAATACCTAAATTGTATGATAGCAACTATAACTTTAATTAAATTTATATAACATTCACAACATACTCTATATACATCAATGGCATTCCTGCATAGTAGTTATCTCCGACCTATGCAATTCTGGGCTAATAAAAGGTATCCCTAAATTCATACCCCTCAAAATTAATAATACAGCTACCACCCCAATAGCATAAGGCACAGCTCTATTAAATCTTGCCCTTAGCTTATTACTAATTAGATCCTTCGAAAAATACACCACTGCCAGCAAAGGTATTGTCCCCAGCCCAAAT
>JBDHXE010000196.1:0-4259 GCA_039810525.1 Chlorobiota bacterium
AATTACTATCCTCGGCAAATTGACGCATTTTACTCAATTCCTTGCTTGCATACTGCTTGCCCATCATCTCAGAATATAGCAATGATTTTACCTTCCTATACCATTTGTCCTCAGTAGTGCTATCCATTATTCTTTATTCTACCTGCTGCTACTTTATAAGAATTCATCGAATCACATATACGGCTAAATTCACTGCCGCCCGCCAATGCAGCTGTCAATTTAGCTCTATCAGACAATGACAGTACAGAATACTGTAGCCTATCTTCAAACAATTGTTTCATCTTAATACCATTCTCATTATCCACAAATATACAACCCTCCCCACTTATTATATATAAAGGATTAAATCCACGCTTGTATATCTCATAAAGTAATTTAATTGGTATGGCTGATCTACCCAACTCATAATTTATTATTTTATCACGACTCTCATTAATGATAAATGCAAACTGATCAGCACTCAGCTTACCACCCTCATTCATTATCTCACGCAGATTTCTCAATCGTTTGCCCGACTCTAATGCAAAATCTTCCATTTCCAATATTTTTAAAATAATTTTTTTAATATTATGTAATTATTGCATATTTTAGACGCATTATTTACAACATTTATTTGTATTACTTACATTTTATACAAAAAAACAAAATTATATGGAGATAAAAAAATGAAAAAAATTACACAACATAGAAAAAGCAAACACATTGGCACCATCGAAATAAAAAAAATGATAGACGAATCTGGCGTCAATATTTCTGCTTCCGAACCAGACAAACTTATGATTAGTTTACAAATATATAAAAGACTCACTCACGATATATATCAAATGGGCTATCTATCATTAGATGCTACCGAAGAATTAGAGCTTATATTAGATAGATTTTTCGCTAATCAAGCAGAAGTGGAATTAGAGCTATGTTAAAAAAAATTGATTTGTTTAATAATTTAACCCAAGACGACTTATCCAATGATCTTAAAATGATAGCCGATTTGTGTGGGATGGAGATTGTAATCCAATTAATGCGAAACTACGCTGGACTTCAGTTCTATATACCCAAAATAAGCAGCTTCAAAAGTGTTTATATTAGAATAATCCAAAATGAAGGACTCAATTCAAGCAACAAAGACTTAGCTTCTAAATTAGACGTAAGCGAAGAATTCATTCGCAAAATTAAAATTGAAATTAAAAAGGAAAAATGTAATGGAAAAATATAAATATATATCCATTATCTTATCTTTGATATGTGCATATCTATTATTCAAATGCTCTACTATTGATAAGCCAAAAGATAATAGCAATCATTTTATCATCCAGAAAGATACCATAATAGTAAACAAAAAAGAAATTGTCAAAATAGACAAAATAGTCCCTAAGATTATTGTGAAACGAGATACGGTTATAACCACTAAACCATTCGTTGCTACTATTGATACTATTCTAAAAAGAGATACTATATATCTAAGATTCGATTTTCCTGAAAATCTATTTAGCTTCAAATACTCTCCAGCTACAGATACTATCAAAATAGACAAAATATACGAATACCACGAACAAAAACAATCATGGATTGAAAAAGCAGTGTTCTTCATTGCTGGTTATGGCATATCATACATAATTTATAAATAAAGGAGAAAATATAATGTTCGATTCATTAATCAATAATTATGCTAATAGCCATTTCTACAATAGCTTTATCAGCAAAGGGATACTCCCTAACCCAGATAATCTATTTGCAAGATTTGGCAAAAGCTACGAAATTTACAGAGAGTTAAAAAATGATTCACATATTTGGAGTTGCATCCAATCACGCAAAAGCGGCTCTTTAGCTTTAGAATACTACCTCGATTCTACCAATGCCAACGAATACACTATCCAAACAATTGAAAATATTATCAACGAATTAGATATCGACAACTTACAAAACAATATCTTAGAAGCTATTTTTATGGGATTTCAAGCCATAGAAATTGTATGGGCTTATAAAAATATTAATACCCAGAACTATATTGTACCTATCAAACTAATATGCCACAATCAAGAATACTTTGCTTTTAGCAAACAAGGAGAGCTACTCATCAAAAATGAAAAAGATGAATTTATACAAACTAAACCATACAAATACCTAATAGCACGCAACGAATCTACAAACAACAGCCCATACGGCGACCCCATTCTAAACAAATGCTATTGGTATTCAATATTCAAAAACGGAGCTAACAGATTTTGGATTAACTATGCCGAAAAATATGGATCTCCTATGCTACTAGCTCAGTTCCAAAGAGGAGCATCGCAAGAAGAAGCAGAAAAATTAGCTGACGCACTACAAGGAATGAGCCAAGACGCTGTCATAGTTACGCCATCTGACTACAAAATTGATATTGCCGAGTCTAACAGATCCGCTTCAGTAGAGCTATTCAAAGAATTAATAAAATATTGCAATTCAGAAATCTCAAAAGCAATTTTATCTCAAACTATGACCACTGAAATGGAAAGCGGATCTTTTGCCGCAGCCGAAGTTCATTACAAAATCCGAAAAGAAATAATAAAACGAGACTCTTCTATGATTAGAAATGTTATCAACACACTTATCAAATATATAATACAATTAAATAATTTTGGCAATATTTCTATTAAATTCAATCATATTATCAATGATTCAGACAATACTAGTCGAATCGACAGAGATACCAAACTTTATCAAGCTGGAATTAGATTGAGCAAAGAATATTGGAAAAGAACCTATGGATTAAGAAATAGCGATTTCGAACCTAACATTAGTTAAAATATCATATTATAAGGACGAGCTATCAATTGAGATAATTCATCTATTCCTAAATTTCTACTCAATCGGAATGATTCTTTACCTACAAAATAAACTACAATAGTAGGAACAGCAAAAATACTAAGTTGAGAGGATACCATTGGATTTATAATAACATCAGAATAATACACCTTCATCATAGGGTATGTAGATGCAACCATTCTCCATACCTTTGGTTTCAAAACCTTACAAACACCACAATTACTATGCGAAAAATAAACCAAAACTGCATCGTTATTTACTATAACTTCATTCAATTCCTCAATCGAACTAATCGTATTTTCTATCATTCTTAACTCTAAATTATTTGATAATTTACAAATACCAATATACTAATCCATAAAAGCAATTCTACTCAACTCTATATCGTATATACCACCAATTTTTTAATATAATATTAAGAACATACAAAATTAGTGCTAGCTTACTGTCCAGCCACCATCTACAGCTATTGCCTGACCTGTAATATACGATGCAGAATCAGAACACAAAAACATAACTACTTTTGCTATTTCGTCTGGCATTCCAACTCTACCCATAGGAATTGCAACTGTAAATTGCCCTAATTTATTGATATCATTACCTATTACCCTATCCACCATTGGAGTATGTATCACTCCCGGACATACAGCATTGATTCGAACACCTTGCTTAGCATAATCCAAAGCTACATTCTTAGTAAGACCCACTACTGCATGCTTAGAAGCTACATAAGCAGGCATACCACCAAAACCCACCAAACCAGCAATAGATGCATTATTAACAATAGCACCGCCTACTTTAAGTATTTCATTAATTTGATGTTTCATACCATACATTACACCCTTCAAATTTATATTTAGAGTCTTATCCCAATTATCATTACTACTATCAGCTATTGGTGAGCTAACACCCTCTATACCAGCATTATTAAAAGCATAATCTAATCTACCAAACTTGCTAATAGCCTGAGCTACTACATTTTTCACATCATCTTCGTTCGATACATCACACTTTACAAAAATTGCTTCACCACCATTTTCTACTATTGTTTTTTCAGTTGTTTTATCTTCTATATAATCTGCAAGAACTAACTTAGCCCCATTTTGAGCAAATGCTATCGCTGTAGCCCTACCAATACCATAAGAACTACCTGTTACAATAGCAACCTTATTTTTAAACATTTGTTCCACAGTAAAATACCCCTTGTTAAAATTTTTGAATTAATATTTATCAATCAATATCATTTGCAATAATTAATTGCAATAACATATAAGACGAATACTTGCAAAACAATCATATATCAAGTATTAAAAGATTTTATGAACACCAGAAGCATAAAATCGTCCTACAGCCTCCGGAGATGTAGGGCTTTTGCTTTTCTACCTCACCCCAGCCCTCTCCAAAGGAGAGGGAGGAAGAAATGATATTTCGATTATTTTATTTTTAGAATTACAGAT
>JBDHXE010000197.1:0-4219 GCA_039810525.1 Chlorobiota bacterium
TTTGGAATATGGGTTATAAGAAGAAGAGTAGTGTAAACAAGGAGCGTGATTATAAATACAGTCGTCCTACACTTTTGGAAGTGTAGGACGACTTATTATTTGTACCTCACCCCAATTCTCTCCACGATTTAACCTCACTCCAGCCCTCTTCAAAGGAGAGGGAGTGAGAAATGATATTTTAATCTTTTATTTTTTATAGTTGAGGCTGTCTTATAAGCCAGATTTGTATATTTTAGTTCATTTACCTTGTTTTGAATGGATTTATCCTTTACTTAATAACTTATAATATATATAATAGAAAAGAATAGAATATAGAGAGGTATTCTAAGGAATAATTAGAATTTCCAACTCAGACCAAATATAAAACCAGAAATAGATGTATTATAAGGATTACTTTGAGTAGAGTACCAAAGATTAGAGCCTTCGTATCCTAAATTAAAGCCGATCCCATGCTCAAATGGCATATACTCTAAACCTAATGAATAGCGAGCCATATATTTACCAAAATTACCACTACCAATTGCAAATTGAGCATAAGGAGTAATATTAGCTAAAGATATTTCTTTGGCATCATATCGTATAGTAGCAGCATACCACAATATATTGCGGTCATCAGATACTATGTTAATATCACTGGCATCGCTTACCAATACAGAATAATATTGTTGTCCAACTTCAAAACCACCTTTAAAATTACCCTTACTCAAAAACAAAACACCCAAAGATAAGTTATTAAAATTGGAATTGTGAAAATTATCTTTCATATAAAGCTTATATTCAGAATCGTTAAATAGTGAAAATTTATATTTAGAATCGAACACGATAGAATTATTATTAGAGTTTGGTGTAGAACTAATAGGTAAAGAGTTAGGTCTATTATGAATAGCTTCAGAATAATCTATATTTGCTATTGAATTATTGCTATTAGTACTAACAGCAATAGAATTGTCATTGATAGAAATATTATTATCATTATTATCGTTAATAATAGCATTATTATTGTTGTTACTGCTATTACTATTATCAGTAAACTTTCTATTATTATTTTGAGTGGATTTGTTGGAGTTAATATCTTCTTTATCGGTATTATTAATTTCGTTAGAAGATACCTCTGGTACAGTGTATGTTTTAGTTAATCTACTTTTATTATTATTAGCCACGTTCTGATTTGTATTAGAATTGCTTGTAGTAGTACTATAATTATTGTATAATTGATAAGCAACAAAAGGTATCAAAAGTAACAAAGCTAATATACTATTTTTTCTAAACAAAGGTTTCCAATATCTTTTAATAAGTGGTTTATTTGCATAAGGGCTACTATAACCCAATTGAGAGAAAACTCCATTGATAGCTTCGGCAGGAGGGGTAAACGCTTCAATATCTCTTTTTACAGACTCTTTAATAAGTAAATGGTGCTTTACTTCGTCAAGTAAACTAGAATCGACTTTCATTTCTGATTTAAGAATTAATTCCTCTTCGGGCGTTATTTCTCCATCAGTAAATTTAGTTACCAATTCTGATAAATATTCTCTATTTGTAGCATCCATTTTCAATTAATACACTATAATTCTTTTAAATAAGGTTGTAAAATCTCTTTCAATTTCTGTTTAGCCCTATGAATTCTGACTTTTACATTATTAAGAGAAGTATTCTGCAGTTCTGCAATTTCGTTATAAGACAAACCATTATATTCTCTTAGAACAAAAATCTCTCTATAATCATCGGGTAATAAGTCTAAACCCTTTTTAATTAGCTCCAACAGCTCTTCGTTGTCATTAGATGGAGACTCATCTTCATCGCTAATCATATATTCTTCAAAAGATATGTTTGGACTTTCTTTTCTTTTGGCATTCATACACAGATTGCGAGCAATCGTAATTATGAATCCGGGTACATTAGTCATTTCTTTGTTCTTATCGGCACTCTGATGAAACCTTATAAATGTCTCTTGAAACACATCAAGTGCTTCTTCTCTATCCCCTAAGAACCTACGGCAATAAGAAAAAACTCTTGGCGAATGTCTGTTGAAAAGTTCGGTAAAAGCCTTCTCTGCAACATCTCTTTTGCCACTAAGCATTGAATATAGTTCTGAGTCACTATGTTCATCTATCTTTTTTGCCATTTTTTAATTTAACATATCTTTTCATCAGTAATAACACATTTTTTAAATAAATGTTACAATCCATTAAATAAATTATCTAATAAATTAGCAAAATTATGGAAACCCTTTTGCTTATGAATTTGTTTAGCAGCTTCTAAAGCTCCTGAAGCAAAACCAGATCTATTGCGAGCTATATGCGAAAATTGGATAGTATCAGCTACCGAATCAAAATTCAATATATGGGTGCCCGGTATAGAACCAGCTCTCGAAGCCGCTACACTCAATTCATTTGGCTGAATATCGATATTAGAAGTATTGATTTTATCCTTCCTATCAATATTAGATATTATAATCTCAGCTAAAGATAGTGCAGTGCCACTTGGGCTATCTTTTTTTAAATTATGATGAATTTCATACAAAAAAGGGTCATAATTCTCTAATTTATTAAACAATTTTGAGCTATATTCTACTATTTTAAAGAATATATTCATACCTACCGAAAAATTAGAGCCCCACACTAAGCCAATATCATATTTGCTTACAATTTCTTTAACTTGTTCTGTCCTATCATACCAGCCTGTAGTGCCAACTACTATATTTTTTTTCATCTGAGCCAACACTTCTATGTTATGTATTACTGAATCAGGTGTAGTAAATTCAATTGCAACATCAAAATCATAGTTCCTCTTTGGATTAATTGGCTTGTCTATATCAAAAATATCGGTAATTTGAAAATTAGATTGGTGAGCTAAATATTCAACCTCTTTGCCCATTTTTCCGTAACCAATAATTGCAATTTTTGGTAAATCCATATAATACTCCTATTTAATTTCTAATCTTATATCGGCAGATTTGACACTATGGGTAAGTGCACCCGTAGAAATACCATCAATACCTGTATTTAAATAATCTTTCATATTATCAATATTAATACCACCAGATGATATTATATACATTTCGTCTTTGCTTTTGAGGCTTCTAATATAATCTACCATTATTTTAGTATCACTTGCATCAAAATTATCAAGTAATATACCGTTAGCTTTTGTTTGGCATACTTCTTTTACTTGCTCTAAGTTTTCAGCCTCTACCTCTATATTTAGACTATATTTTAGAGCATTTTGGACTGCTATACCAATAGAACCAGCGGCTTTGATATGATTATCTTTTATCATAATTGCTGCCGATAGGTCTAATCTATGATTGTAGCCTCCACCTTTATTTACTGCATATTTCTCAAATAATCTAAGTAAAGGGGTAGTCTTTCGTGTATCCAATATCTTAATGTTATATGGTTCGGCTATTTTGACATATTGGTGAGTCTGTGTAGCAATACCAGATAATCTCTGTACTAGATTTAATAATGAACGCTCTTTTTTTAGAATTTCGATGGTATTGCCTTCTATCTGAGCTATTATCGAGCCATTTTGAACAAAATCTCCATCGTCAAAGAAGAATTTAATTTGGAAGCTATCATCAAAGAATTTTTGAATAATTCTCTGTCCCACAAATATTATATCTTCTAATGATTCTATTATTGCGATACATTTATTATCTGGGCTAATAGTTGCCACTGATGTCCAATCATTCTGAGGAATATCCTCTTCTAATATTAAATTTATTTTATTTATGATATAGTCATCAGGTATTTCGGTTATTTGCGAATAATTAAGCATATCAATATATTATTTACTTAATTCCAACATTCTAAGTAAAGGCTTTTCTGCCCTTATTCTTACTTCATCATCTAATATAATTTGAGGCTCAAGATTTTCGAGAGCACTTATCATTTTGTCTATTGTGTTCAGTTTCATATATGGGCACAGATTGCAAGCACAGCCCGCCAAAGATGCTACAGGGATATAGTTCTTATCGGGTGCTATTTTTTTCATCTGATGAATTACCCCGGGCTCAGTTAGTATGATAATATCTTTCTCTGGGCGGCTTGTTCCTTCTTTGATGATACCCGTAGTAGAACCTACAAAATCGGCATAAGCTAATATATTCTCTGGGCATTCTGGGTGTGCTAAGATATACGAATCTGGGTATTGATTCATCAGGTTGATTACTTCCTGTTCCGAAAATATTTCGTGTACTTGACACGAGCCATCCCATAGC
>JBDHXE010000198.1:0-4210 GCA_039810525.1 Chlorobiota bacterium
ACCTTTTCAGACAGCTCTCCTTCCCGCTTCGATGACAATTCTTGATACTTCACAGCAGGTACCTCAATATGAATATCTATCCTATCCAATAGTGGACCCGATATCTTACTCAAATAATTCTGTATCTTCTGCGGTGTGCAAGTACACTCCTTAGTAGGATCACCATAATTACCACAAGGACAAGGATTCATCGAACATATAAGCATAAAATTAGCTGGATATTCAATAGTCATTTTAGTACGCGATATTATTATCTTCTTATCCTCCAAAGGTTGCCTCATCACCTCTAATACATTCCTTGCAAATTCAGGCAATTCATCTAAAAACAATACCCCATGATGAGCCAAAGATATTTCACCCGGTCTAATCTTACTCATACCACCACCTACCAACGCGGCATCAGAAATAGTATGATGAGGTGAACGAAACGGACGAACACTTATCAGAGGAGTATTGTCAGGCAGATAACCCGACACAGAATGAATTTTGGTCGTTTCCAAAGCCTCCTCTATCGACAAAGGTGGCAGAATAGTAGTAATTCTCTTAGCTAACATAGTTTTACCCGAACCCGGTGGACCTATCATCAATATATTATGACCACCAGCCGCCGCGACCTCCAGAGCCCTCTTTACACTCTCTTGACCTTTCACATCTTTAAGATTAAGCAAACTATCCAACTTATTTGTATCAAAATAGGCATCAATATCTACTTTGGTACCATCAATATTAATTTCTTCATTAATAAATTGAACTACCTCTTTTAAATTATGAACAGCAATTATATCAATATTAGAAACCATTGCAGCTTCTTCTGCGTTTTGGTGAGGTAATATAATTTTTTCAAAACCCTGTTTAGCAGCCTCTATAGCAATAGGCAGAGCACCCTTGATAGGTCTAAGAAAGCCCTCTAAAGACAATTCACCCAAAAATATAAATTTCTCTAACTTATTATAATCAATCAACCCCGAAGATGCTAATATACCCAAAGCAATAGGTAAATCGAAAGCACTTCCTTCCTTTCTAATATCAGCAGGAGCCAGATTAACAGTTATCTTTTTGGCGGGAAAAATAAAATCAGAATTTTTGATAGCCGCACTCACTCTCTCACGCGATTCCTTCACAGAAGAATCAGGCAAACCCACAATAGTAAAAGCAGGCAACTGCGAATCCAAATGAGTCTCAATTTGAATAGGATAAGCAGCTATCCCCACCACAGAAGAAGACACTAATCTTGAATACATTTTAACACTTGATAATTACAAAAGTATAAAATTAACAAAAATATAATAAAGTAAAGCCATTTTTTAGAAATATTGTGGAAAAAGAGGTTTTTCGGCTAGGCAAAAAGGTGTTTCGACTACACTCAACACCCTAGATAATGGATTGAACCAACAACCGCTCATTGAGCGAAGCCGAAATGAGTGGTTTCATTAAAATATTATAAATCCTTTTCGTCCACAGTCTTTTAGTAATAATTTAATATAACTATGACAGCAAATGAAACTAAAATAGAAGAATTTTTATCATCAAACAAGACCCACTTTGTCATCCCTGTCTACCAACGAAATTATGATTGGACAACTGCTCAATGTAAACAACTTTTAGAAGACATTCTTGAGGTCGGAAATAATGAAAAAAAGACTTCTCATTTTATAGGTAGTATAGTCTATATTCACGATGGTATTTATACATCCGCAAGAATTAAAGAATTAACGATTATTGACGGACAACAAAGAATTACCACAATTACTCTGATTTATTTAGCACTATATCAGCTTGCAAAAAAATTAGAAGATGCTTCTCTTGAAAATGAAATTTATGAAACCTACTTAATTAATAAATTTGTATCTGATAGCGAAAAAATAAAATTGCGTCCAACAAGTAATAATGAAGAAGCTTTAAAATATTTATTGAGAAATCATCAAGATGAAGAATTTAATGGATTTGCAAGATTTATTGATAATTACAACTATTTTAAAAAAAAGATCATTGAAGAAAACTTTGAAGTTGTTCAAAAGGGACTCTCAAAACTGATGTTTGTTGAAGTATCATTAGAACGTGGTAATGACGACCCTCAAAGAATTTTTGAAAGCTTAAATTCTACAGGATTAGAACTTACCCAAGCAGACTTAATTCGAAATTATATTTTAATGGATTTAGAACCAAAATACCAAAATATGATATACGAAGATTATTGGAAAGTAATTGAACAATACGCAAATGATGATGCTTCTAATAAGAGCCTTGTTTCTGATTTTATAAGAGATTATTTAACAGTTGAGAATAATAAAATTCCAAATAAGAGTAATGTTTACAATGAATTTAAAGAGAAATACCCAAAAAGTGAGGTTGACGAATTAAAAATAGTTTTAAATAAAATCATAAGTTTAGCTAGACACTATAAAAAATTAATCAATCCAAAAAATGAATCTGATTCTGAAATACGTAAACAGCTAGAGTATATTAATCGTTTAGAAATTAATGTTGCTTATCCTTTTTTAATTCGCGTTTACGAAGACTACATAAATCAAGTTATTGATAAGCAAGTATTTGTTAAAATCTTAGAATTAATACAAACTTATACTTGGAGGAGATTTATAGTTGGGTTACCTACCAATTCTCTGAATAAAATATTTATAAATCTTTATAGCAAGGTTGATAAAGATAATTATTTGTTTTCTATTCAAAAATCATTATTACAAAGGATTGGAGTTCAGCGATTTCCAAGAAATGAGGAACTAATTAGTTCTTTAGAGAGTAGAGATATTTATAATATTAATCCAAAAAATAAACATTACTTGCTAGAACGTTTGGAAAACTATCAAAATAATGAAGTTGTAAAAATTGAAGGAAATCCTACTATAACAATTGAACACATTTTTCCACAAAATCCTGATCCAAATTGGGAATTGGAGTTGGGAACTGATGAATTTAATTTTATTAAAAGTAACTATTTAAATACCATTGGTAATTTAACATTATCTGGTAATAATGGAGCTTTAGGTAATAAAACATTCTTAGAAAAACAAAAAATGAATATTGATGGTAAGGAGCAAGGTTATTTTTATAGCAGGCTTTGGTTAAATAGAGATTTAAAAACATTGCAACTCTGGAATAAAACTACGATAGAAGAAAGAACAAAGAAAATAATTGAAAGATTTTTAAAAATTTGGGAAATCCCAAATATTAAACTTGATGACGTTGTTTTGAAAGAAGAGGTCAATATTTTCGATGCTGGTGATCCAAAAGGTAAGAAGTTGGATTATGCTTTATTCTTAGATCAAAAATTAGAAATTAGACAAATATCCAAACTATATCAAATAGTTATAAGTCAACTTTTTGATTCAGAACCACAAAGATTTTTTACATCAGATTTAGCTGAGAAATTATCATTAACTAAATTTCCAAATGAAGCTAATCTACTATCACCTATGGCAATAAATGATACTTATTATATAGAGAGTAACTTAGATAGTAAAGGCAAATTTGAAAGGATAAAACAGGTCCTAACAACCTTTGGGTTAGAAGATGATTTATTAATTAAATATGCTGATTAAAATTTCATTTATTTCAACTTCGCTCTAAGAGTGATTATATTTCAATTATTTTTAGAGCGAAGCCATAATGAGCTACTCACAATAAACTCTTAGCCCCAATTTAATCTTTATCTTTTTTATCCGTCAATCTTATGTTTACATTATTATTTATATAATATGAAGCTGTTTAAATTTGTTATTATCATAATACTTGCAGTCAATTTCAATCTAACTTATGCTAAAACTCAATGGGCAAGCAAAGTCATAGGCTTCTCATCTCAAGCAGATATATTAGAAAACTCTGCAAATCAAATTTTGGGAAAACCAAGCGTTACCCCTCGATTTGGTTACTCCAATTGCGCATGGATGCCCAATTTCCCTTCTACCAAAATAGAGTGGATACGAGTTAAATTCGATATGCCAATATATATCAGACAAATTGCAATCAACGAAAACTATACCGCTGGCGCTATTATCAAAATCACAGCATTCGACTCTCTCGGCAATGGATACACCATTTTTACCAACAATACACCCGAACAGACACAAGCTACCAAAATGCTCAATATCTTTCCAAGCGAATCACTAAACTTTCGTTCAGATGAGCTACGTATAGATATTAGCACAGCCTTATTTAACGACTACTACCAAATAGATGCAGTCGCTATTTCAGA
>JBDHXE010000199.1:0-4207 GCA_039810525.1 Chlorobiota bacterium
TTGGAGGCCAATTTCATATATTTCTTCATTTCTTTCTTCCGCTTTTCAACTAAATCATCTACAGTATCATTAATTCTTAGTATTTTTTGATCTACAACTACTACAGAAATGAAAATGATTTTGCTATAAATACCTTTAAATGATCTAATTATATTCAAAAATGTATGAATACCAAAACCATTATACGAACCTACTAATTGTACAGCTATATATCCATTAGCGATCTTATTAATTTTTATATTATCATCAAAATATACAGTATCTAAATCAATATTTTCTTCCAATTGATTCAAAATATTATTTATCTTATTATAATGCTTATTGATAGCCAAACTTATTAAAACTATAATAAGAGTTACAAATAGCGTAATCCAACCGCCTTCGGCAATTTTTTCAAATAAAATAATTATTAGTGTTAATACAGAAACACTAAGCCCAATTAAAAATGTAAAATAATCCTGATACCATTTTCTACCCTTAGATTTGTGGCTATGATAATATTTAACCATTGCAAAATGCGAAATAGTAAAAGTAATAAATACATTAATAGAATACATAATTACTAATTGAGATATTGAACCATTGGTATAAAATAATAAAATAAGAGCAGTAATACCAATAATAGCAATACCATTCTTCATAGTAAGCTGTTCAGAGAAATTAGCAAACTTTCTTGGCATCCATCCATCTATAGCCATATTAGCTATAATTCGTGGGGCATCTATAAATCCAGTTTGAGCACCAACTAAGAGCAAAGCGCCCTCTGAGAATATTGTAATAAATGCAATTATATAACCATAGCTTAAATTATTGAATACCGAAGTAGCCAACACAGCATTAAGAGTTTTTCCTTCTACAAATCGAATATCGGTCAATACATAACAGACATAAAGTCCACCTGCTGCTATGCTCAATGATAGCGCCATATACAACATAGTTCGTTTAGCTGATTTTACTTTTGGTTCTCTCATAATTTGCAAACCATTAGACACAGCTTCCAATCCGGTATAAGTACCTCCTCCCATAGAGAATGCTTTCAAGAATATCAATATAATTCCAACAATACCGATAGATTGCATATCACTATTCAACGAAACACTAATATTATTAGAAACTTGGCTATAATTTCCAATATTATTTATAATACCGTATCCTATTAATAAAATATGAGTAATTATAAATAAAATAAATATAGGTGCTAAAATTTTAATTGATTCTTTTGTTCCTCGCATATTTAGTATAATAAGTACTATAATAAGTATAGCTGCAAAATAGATTTTAAGATAGTGGTATTGATTGGGAAAATAACTAAAAATAGCATTAGCACAAGATACTATAGATACTGTTACCGTTAATATATAATCAATAATTAATGCACTACCAGATACAAGACCAATATTCTTGCCCAATATAGTAGAAGCCACTATATAGCCACCACCACCATTTGGGAAATGCTCAATAAGTTTGGAATACGAATACGATATTACCAAAACAGTAATAATTGTAGCAATAGCAATGAAAATGCCCAGATAAGAATATTGTCCCAAAGCTCTAAATGCCTCTTCTGGGCCATACGCAGATGAAGAAAGACCATCTGCTCCCAAACCTATCCAAGCTAAAAATGGTAAAAGTGTAATTTTGTGAAATATACCGGGATCATTAATATCCTTAGGGTCGCCAAAAACAAAGTATTTAAATTTTGTTCTAAAATTTATAGAATCAGAATGCTGTTCATATTCTGACATTATTATCTCCCAACTGCCTACGAGGTTAGCTGACGGGCTAGAAAATGGAAGTTTTCTTTCTTATAAAAAAGAATTAGCCCCATAAAATTGGTTCCCCCGCATCCAAATATTATTGAATCTCAGCATTAAATAATTAAACATAGTCAAAAGTAATATAAAAATCGAAATACCTAAAATTAATTTTTTGACACAAAACTTACGTTTCTATTAATTTTATAAATGTTGCCTTATAATTCAGCCTCACATAAATTGATTTGCAGATTTTCCCAAAAAATAATATTCTACAAAGTAGGCAGTAGGACTTCTAATTATATATATCCTATACAGACTTTAAAAAAGCATTAAAATATAGAAAATAAATTGGAAATAATTAGGAAATTAATTAACTTTGCTATTAATATATGTGTAGTTTTTGGAAGATGTAGAAATTTAAGCAATTAATTATAAAAAGAGCAATATTTGATAACCCTATGGGTTTTGAACCAATATTAATTGGAGAAGAACAAGAAAAATATGATACAAATATATAACCCAAAAGATGGTTCGATATCTTATAATACAACAACAACTTTGCCGTGCCAATCAAGATGCAATTGGCTATACTCAATATCAGATGAACAATACAATAATTCAGAATACTATGGAAAAAATGTAATATTTGAATTTATTCCTGATTTGTCTAAAAATGGAGATAAGGTTATAATGAAATTAATTGATAAAGATGATTATTTTGATTGCTTTGTATTTAGCACAATAAATTCTGATAATTCTATAATCACTATTTACAATATATTAGGTGATTCATTGGAAAAGTCTAACATTAAAATAAACAAAGGTTATAATAATTACAAAATCAATACTTTAAATTATAATTCAGGTATTTACTTTGTACAATTAATAATTGATGGAGCAAAAAGGGTATCAAATAAATTTATTATTTTTAGATAGGAGTTAAAAATGAAAAATATAATTATCTATCTATTATTTTTTTTTTCAATTTGTTCAACATTATTGTTTTCTCAAAATATTTGGGAGTTGAAATTTAGCAATAGTGATGACTTGCCGAAGTATTTGATATGTCCTGATAGCAATCATATTTATCTTGGTACAGCTAACTCAACTAATTTTGGGCAAACTTTTTTATATCTATCAAGTAATCAAGGTAATAATTGGTCTATAATTAATACTTTTGACTCAGTTTATTTTAAAAATATTAGTTGCCCGAATAGTTCAAACATTTGGCTTGGTTTTGAAAGAGGGTTTACTTTCAATTCAACAAATGGTGGCGAATCATTTAATTTAAAGAGTATTGCTGATGTAAAATCCTACGAAAGAATAGAGATGTATGATAATGATGTAGGTATAATAACTAATGTGTATATAGTACCTGATACATTTTTTTTACTAATTACTAAGGATTCTTGGAAAACTTATAAAAAATTTTCATTTCAAAATGATTCAAACCGTTTTAGATATACATTTCCAAAGTTTAAAAATGATAGTATTGTAACTTGTTTAGTAGGTAACTCACGTGGTAGAAAAGGTGGGTATTTCTTAGAATTAAATATAAATACACTACAGTATAAACTTAATTGGATAGGCACAAATTATGGGAGTGCAGATATAACATATTTAGATAACAACATATTTGTATGCGGGTGGAGTAATTCGATATCAGGTGGTTCTAGTCATGATGCTATTTTAAAAAGTACTGATGGCGGAAAAACTTGGCGAACAATTTTAGACCTATATACTGCAGATACAAAGTTTTATACTAATTCAAATAAAATTCTGCCATTTGGTTTACAGAGTATATCCTTTAAAGATAGTTTGTCAGGTATTGCAGTCGGTCAAGGTGGGAAAATCGTCTATACCTATGATGGAGGCGATTCCTGGATTTATGAAAATAAGCTACCTGATTCAATTTATCAAACGCCAACAATGTTAGTTAGGTATGCGGGAAGTGTACCTATCATAGCAACTTTTGATGGGCATATTTACAGATTGGTTGAAGACAACTTAGCCCCAAAAGCAGAAGATACAATAACTATAAGTGGTAGAGTGTGGGAAGGTGATAAAGGGCAACCGGGGATACCAGTTGTCCTTGGTTATCGTGTTACAATGACCGACTCAAATGGCTATTATAAGTTTACACGTGTTGCAAAGGGTAATTATGTAATACACGCAGAAAATAAATATTTTGATGGGGACAACCCAAGTTATTACTACCGACCTTTTAGATATGTGCCTGAATATTATGAACTTGACTTAACAAGCGATACAAGTGGTATAGATTTCAATGCAATTGATTTACGCACTTTTTATTCTGTTAGCGGTGAAATAATTACTACAAATGGCGAGGGCTTAAAAGATATACCGCTAACTATAGGCGATAGCTCTACTATCAGTATAGAAGATGGCAAGTTTATATTTCCAAGAATAGAATATCACCGCACTTTTGA
>JBDHXE010000200.1:0-4081 GCA_039810525.1 Chlorobiota bacterium
GTATCGTTAATTTCGGTAATTGGTTCTCCGTATGATAAATATTGAGAAATTACGCTTAACCAATACCTATTTTCCTTTAAGTTAGTTTCGTTCTCATGGGATAATATTGCCTTTACTTTTTCTACATTAGAATCATCAAATTTGCCTGCTTTTACATCTTCGATTACAGCCTTGCAATCGTCAGCTAATTCCTCAGTTCTTTTTGGATCGCAACCAAACCCAATATTGATAGTATATTTATTCTTAGGATATTTTTCAAAAGAAGGGCGTGCACCAATACCATATACACCACTCTTATCTTCTCTAATTACTTCTCTTAATCTAATGCTTAATACTTCCATCATAGCAGCTAATTGGAATCTATCTTCGCGAGTAAATTTAATATCTCCATTCATTATTAATCTTACAGCTCCTTTAGGTTCGAATCCCTTGTTTACCACCTTCTTTAATGATCCTTTAGGACCTTCGATACCCAAATCCTTCCATTTTTCTGCTTTGCCCGTTGGCAACGAAGCTATATATTGTTTTAAGAAATTCTCCATTTCAGGCTGTTTGAAATTACCTACAAATGTAAAAGTCAAATTACCAGCGTTAGCAAATTTTTCTTTATAAAAATTATACGCTTCATCAATGTTGATTTTTTCAACTGTTTCTTCAGTCCAAGGCATTTCTCTCATATTATAATTACCCATAATAGCATTTATAGTATCTCTAAATACTGAGTTAGGATCCATACCACTATTAGCTATTTGGTCGAGAAACTTAGTTTTCATAGACAAGAAAGCATCTTCATCTTTTCTTGGAGCAGTGATGTATAGGTAAATTAATTGGAAAAATGTTTCTAAATCTTTTGGAGTAGATGTACCTCTCATACCTTGGGACAAATCGCCAATAGATGTACTCAAACTAACTTGTTTGCCAGTTAAAACCTTTTGCAATGTAGTTTCGTCAAAATCACCAACACCAGACGAATTAATCAATCCTGCAGCTGCAGCTGCTGAATAGTATATTTTATCAGAAGCAGTAGATAATCCACCCCAAGATTGAGCACTCATCATTATTTCTTCGTTTTTGAAATCAGTATGTTTTAAATATACTTTAGCGCCGTTAGAAAGCACATACTCAGTAGTATTTACTTCTTTAATTTCTTTCTTAGATTTAATACTGCCGGGCTTTGGCAATTTGGATATCAACGGTTTATCACTATCTACATCTTTATAAGCTTCTATTTTGCTTGAAGCAACTTTTTTGTAAATAGTATTAATTTCATCTTCAGTAGGCACTTTGATACCATCTTTGATAGGAATAGAAGCAGTTATCACTCTACCTTCATCTCTTATTAGCCCTTTTGCAAATTTATTTATCTCATCTAAAGTAATTGTAGGTAGAAATGCTTTTACTAATTCGTATTCTTTAGCTATACCTGGCACAGATTCACCTTCAAAATAATGTCTGTATAATTCTTGTGCATGCCCTATAGATTCTACTTTATCTCTATCATTATAAGTAGATTCGTAATTGCTCAAAATTTGAGTCTTAGCACGCTCCATTTCTGATTTGGTAATACCATGCTGTTGGATACGGAAAGCTTCAGTCAATAATGATTCGTAACCTCCTAAAATATTATCATTTTTAGGAACAACTGCCAAACTATATACTGTAATATCGCCTAAAAAACCGCCACTGAAACCACCGCCTGCATATAGGAATGGAGGGTTAGCTTTTCTTGATAGTTCTTGCAATCTAAGGGTCAATACTGTATTAAAAATATTTGATATTAAATTATTTCTATATTCGCCATAAGTTCCTTTTGTAATAGGTGCATGCTTGTACATTATTGATATATTAGGCATTTGCAATTCAGCATCAGTAGCAATAGAAACAAAAGGAGGGTGATTGTAAGGAATACTCATATCTGGTAATTTGGGCATTGTGCCTGGTTTGCCAGCATCATTGAATTTATTTTTAATTAATTGTTCTACTTCGTTTGCATTAAAATCCCCAACAGCAATTATAGCTGAGATCTCTGGTCTATAATAATCATTATAGAAAGTAGTTAGCCTTTCTTTGGGGGCATGCAATATTACAGCAGTATCTCCAATCGGCATTCTATCTTTATAGATAGAGCCATAAGCTACATAAGGTAAGTGCTTCATAAAAGTACGAAATCCTGCATTGCCACGCATTCTCCATTCTTCCATAACCACGCCACGCTCTTTGTTGATTTCGTTCTCGTCTAAGGTAGCAAAATCTAACCAATCTCTTAATACTTGTATGCCTTTTTCTAATAATCCGGGCTTATCAAGAGGAATAGTAAGGGTATAATAAGTGTTGTCGAAGCTAGTGCTAGCATTGACATCAGCTCCGAATCTCATACCAGTAGATTCAAGAAAACTAATAAGATCGTTCTCTGGGAAGTTTTTAGAGCCATTGAAGCACATATGTTCGATAAAATGTGCTAAACCCATTTGATTCTTTTCTTCCATATTAGAGCCTGCTTTGATTACTAACTGTAATTCTGCTCTATTCTCTGGCTTATGGTTAGTTAAAACAAAGTAAGTTAAACCATTTTTTAAAACACCTGTTTTTACATCCTGCTTTAATGGTATAGGCTGAGAAAGGTCATAACCTGCAACTGTCTGAGCTGAAAGATTACTACCAAAAAACATTAGAGCCAACAAGCCCAATAATGCTGATTTGATTTTAGTCATATAATTCCTCATAATAATAAGATTAATATTAAACGAATTTCTATATAAAAATGTTACAATATATTCTATATTATATATTTAATTTATTAATAGCAAAATTCAAAAATAAATAATATTAATGAACGTAATCGTTCTTTTTTAAATAATAGTGAAATTATTTTAATTTACTTAAGGTTTTTTGACAATGTATAAGCCAATGCCGGATAATTTATCTTATCCTAATCTCGAACATTCGATATTGGATTTTTGGGAAAGTAATAATATATTTGAAAAGTCATTAGAATGGAGAAAAGATGCTCCATATTACAGTTTCTACGAAGGCCCACCTACTGTAAATGGTGCTCCGGGAGTTCATCATATGATGGCTCGCACTATAAAAGATACAATTTGCCGATACAAAACTATGAGCGGATATTTTGTAAGGCGTCAAGCAGGCTGGGATACTCACGGACTACCTGTTGAAATTGCAGTAGAGAAAATCCTTGGTTTGAAGGATAAATCTGAAATAGAGGTATTAGGTATAGATAAATTCAATGCCGAATGTAAGAAATTTGTGTATGATAATATTGAGAAGGATCTAGGTTGGAGCTATTTGACAAAGCGTATGGGCTATTGGGTAGATCTTAAAGAGGCTTATATTACTTGTACCAATAATTATATTGAGTCTATTTGGTGGGCATTAAAGACTTTCTTTGATAAGGGGCTTATTTATAGAGGATTTAAAGTAGTGCCACAATCGCCTACCATTGCTACTCCTCTTAGCTCTCATGAATTGTCTTTAGGCTACAAAGATGTGAAAGATCCTAATTGTTATCTTAAATTGAAGGTAGTTGATTCCAAACTTGATATTATCAAAGATGCCCAACTGATGGTATGGACTACTACTCCTTGGACATTGATTTCTAATGTAGCTTTAGCTATTGGAAAAGATATAGATTATGTATTAATAGAGAATACACGCAAAACTAAAGATGGAGAATTATTTGATAAATTAGTACTTGCCAAATCGCGCTTATCGGTAATTGATGGTGAATATACTATTATTGCAGAGTTCAAAGGTAGCGAATTGATAGGCACAAGTTATGAGCAGATATTGCCTTATGCTAAGATTGATACTAATGAATATGATCAAGCTCTCACTGTATTGCCTGCTGATTTTGTATCTACCGAAGATGGCTCTGGTATAGTCCATTTGGCACCTGCTTTTGGTGAAGATGATTATCAAATGTCTAAGATGTTTAATATACCCTTTTTGCAGCCTGTTACTCCAAATGGTCATTTTACAGATGATATGGGCGTATATGCTGGTAGAGCTATCAAAAACTTTACTTATGATACTCATACCGAAGAAGGTGCAGATAAAGATATAA
>JBDHXE010000201.1:0-4053 GCA_039810525.1 Chlorobiota bacterium
ATATTAGCTATTTTATCAGGAGTATTACGATATTGCTCATCAAATCGCAGCACTACATCAAACCTACGGTTTTGTTCAAAAAACTTAGTAGCCGACTGTCCACCAATAGTCATTTCGATAACTGCTTGTACATCAGCGGTATTCACTCCATATTTTGCCATTTTAGAATCATGCAGTAATATCCTTAATTCAGGCAACCCAATATTTTTGAATACCTTTACATCAGTAATACCACGGACTTTTCGGATTGCATTAGCTACATTGTTTGCATGATTTTCTAATTCATAAAGATCGTCGCCTGTTATTTTTATTACCAATGAACTTTTGACTCCAGCTACATACTCTTCTACATTATCTTGTATTGGCTGACTAAACCCAAAATCAATACCCGGGTATTTCTCTAATTCTGTACGTATTTGCTGAATTATCTCTTCTTTTGAAATTTTGTTCTTCCACTTATTTTCATCTTTGAGCTGCACATTAAATTCTATATTAAAGAAGCCAGTAGGATCGGTACCATCATTCGGTCTTCCCGTTTGTGTAAGAATAAAATCAATTTCATCAAATTTGGCTAAAAGAGTCTTTTTCATTTCTCTTGTTAATCTATTAGATTCATCTAAACTAACACTATTGGGCAAAGTGGCACGAATATAAATAGCACCTTCGTTCAGTTTAGGTAAAAACTCAGAGCCATAATTCATAAATTTAAACACAGCAATCACTAATATAGCTACGAATATCCCTAAAGTCCATCTTTTCTTTTTAAAAGAGTATGTAAACAAATTAGAGATTGAAACTCTAAAAAATCGTGATATTCTATTTTCTTTTTCCACTATATTATGATTGAGCAATACCTTGCACATTGCTGGCACATAAGTAAGACTCAAAGTCAAAGCACCTAACAAAGCATATCCTAAGGTAAATGCAAGAGGAGAAAACATTTTGCCTTCTACTTTTTGGAAAGAAAATATAGGCATCAACGCAACTATTAATATCAATAATGCAAAAAAGATATATCCTGCCACACTACCAGCGCTATTCTTAATAATACCCATCTTACTTATCTTGGAGAATCGTGCATTACCAAGCTCGTGATTTTTTTCTGCTAAAGCTACAAATACCACTTCTACTATGACCAATGTCCCTTCCAATAATAACCCAAAATCTAATGCACCCATAGATATAAGATTGGCAGGCAACCCTTGGATCTTAAGCATAATAATAGCAAACAAAAATGATAGAGGTATTACCGAAGCTACTATAATGGTAGTCTTCCAATTATTTAAGAAAATAAACACTATTAATGAAACTAATACTATACCTTCTATTAAATTCTTAGAAACAGTTTTGACTGTGCTATCCACCAATTTGGTTCTATCAGTTACAATTTCTATATGCGTGCCTTTTGGCAATTTACGATTGTTGAGTTCTTCTACTTTTTCTTTTAGGTGGGCAATTACCTCTGATGGGTTTTCACCTCTCAGCATAATCACTATGCCTTCTAATATATCATCTTCGTTATTGTAGCCAGCTATACCTAATCTTGGTTTATAAGAAATTCTCACTTCAGCCACATTTTTTATTAATATAGGTGTAGAGCCATTTAACCGTATAGTTATATTTTCGATATCTTCTAATTTATCGAGCAGTCCTACACCTCTTACTACATAAGCTTGGTCACCTTGCTGAATTATATCACCACCCACATTGATATTTGATTTTGATACAGCTTGATATACATCTAATGGAGAAAGATTATAATTTTTAAGTTCCGTAGGATTAATTTTAATTTCATAAATTTTTTCTTCACCTCCAAAACTAACAACATCGGCTACTCCAGACACACTAAGCAATTCTGATTCGATAACCCAATTTTGCAAAGCTGTAACTTCTTTGATAGGTAGATCGCTCTGTATTACATATCTTAATATTTCGCCTGTAGCACCAGAAGGCGGCTCTATAGAAGCATCTGCTCCATCAGGTAAGTCTACTGCTCTTAATTTATTAGAGACATATTGCTGTGCATAGAAATCATCTACCCCATCTTCAAATTGTACTGTAACTACCGACAGACCAAATAATGAAATAGATCTAATATTAGTTTTGTGAGGAATACTATTCATTACTTTGGTAATAGGCAGAGTAATCATCTTCTCTAGTTCTTCTGCACTTCTTCCGGGCCACTGAGTTATTATTCGGGCTCTTGTACTTGTTACATCGGGGAAAGCTTCTACGGGTGTATGTATATATGTATATATACCCGCTGCTAATAAAATAAAAGTAGCAAAAAGCACAAATATTGCATTTTTCAAAGAGAACGAAACTATATTCTGGACAAACTTTTTCATCTTATTTTATTAATTCTTCATAGATTAGTAAAGCATTTTTTGTTACTACTTTATCGCCTGCTTTCAAACCATCTTTGGTATATATAAATAATTCGTTTTCGGCTACTGGGTCAATTTTTCGTATTTCAAGGTGATTATCGTCATTATATACTACTACATAATTTTTATCATTACTAAATATCACTGCTTTGTGTGGAATAGCAATAGCCATACTATTAGATGTATGCTTGTTAATGAAAATATCTACACTCAGGCCCGGCAGTAAATTAAGGTTTTGATTTTTGAGAACTACTCTTGCTTTGAGCACATGTTCGTTGTCATCAAATACATTATATATTTTATCAATTTTACCATTATAAAATACATCTGGATAAGCAATAGTTCTTACTTTTACATCACTACCTTCTTTTATATATTTTAGATTGTTAGCATATATATTCACCATTACCCACACTTCTTTCAAATTAGATATTGAGAATAATGGGTCACTTTCTGAAGTAATTGGCATACCTACGCTTATATCTTTCTGTACAATGTATCCATCTTTGGGGGCTACAATATAATACGTACCACTTGCTGAGCCAGCACTATACAATGATAAAGTTTCTTTTATCTTTTGAACTTCTATTTTAGCTTCTTGTAATTCAGATTCTAATTGATTTAGTTCTGGTAGAGTAGTCAATCCATCATCTAATAAATCTTTTTTGGTCTTAAATTGTTTTTCTAACAATTTTTCTTGATTTTCAAATAATTGCTTTTTTTGAGTTAATTCTATCATATCATTAGATCTTACTACAGCTAATATATGTCCCTTTTTCACAAAATCACCTAATTCAAACTTTACCGATTCTACTACCCCAGTCAGCAAACTCTTAAATGTTACTAAATCATTTTGGTCATATTCTATTTTGCCTGTAAGAGTCAATTGCTCTGAGATAGGCTCTTCTTTTACTTCACTTATATCAGTATTTTTTTTCATTTCGCCTTTTAAGACAAAATGTTGATGCTCAACTTCATTCACATTATCTACTGATGGATTGCATGATACAATCAGTATGAAGGAGCTAATTATTAAAAGTATATTTTTCATAATTATTCTATATATTATTATAAATCTCTACCAATTAAAAATTGAATTTCTTCAAATGTATTTAAATAGTTTTTTTGCATTGTCAAATAGCTATTCTGGGCTTTAATATATGCTTCTGCAAAATCAATAAACTCAAAAAGTGATACTTGTTTGCTTTTCAAATGTTTCACGTAGTTCTCTATCATTTCATTAAAATTATCTAGAGATGATATAGGGAACTCTTTCAGCATTCCTTCGTATAGATATAGTTGGCTAATTAATTTGTTAATATTAGATTCCAGCTCTATATCAATTGCAGTCATCTGGGACTGCTGTTGAGCTAATTGGACTTCTGCTAATTTAATATTACCCTGATTCCTATCAAATATTGGCAAGTCAATACCCACACCTATCCCCAAAAAATTGTGCATTATACCACCACCCCTATCATAGTTTACCAAAAAGTGAATATCAGGATATGCGTTTGCATATTCCATATTTAACTGTTGCTCTGAATACAGAAGTTGCTGCTGAGCTTGCTTTTTGATATTGCTCGAATCTCTTGCTAATTGTAAAATATCGCTAGGTAATTTGGAGCTTTTATCATTAATAATACTATCAGCAAATATTAATTGA
>JBDHXE010000202.1:0-4003 GCA_039810525.1 Chlorobiota bacterium
AAAATTTAAAGATTATTGGCCTTGGGACGATTCTGCTACTGTTACATTCTTTGTAATGAGTCGCTATTATGATGATAACCCTAATCCAAATTATCGTCAATTTGAAGATGATGGTTCTAAATTCGATGTAGATACCGAAACTGGCGATGTTATTCCTTCGGCTTGGAAATGGGTTAGTATCAATGCAAATATGGTCTCTGGTGATTTAGTTTCTAAATATCCTCTACCTCCAAGAAAACTTGATACAAACTCTAATTTCTGGGCTTATGGGGCAGAAGGTGAAAAACAAATAGGCTCTACTGGTGGTACTAGTGCTCCTATTACTTTGAAATCACCTGTTATTAATATGAATAGATTACAAATTGATAATATCAGCGAACCTATTAAAAAATACCAAGATACAAGAGGATTGGGTGGTGATGAAATTCGTTCTTTCCCAATAGATTTACGTGGTAAAAAAGACCCTGTTCTTTCTCTATCAGTTCAAAGAACTGCTCATAAAGAAGACTGGGTAAGAGGCTATAGTGATGACATTTTAGTTGGTCCTGAGCCACGTGTTGTATTTATTAATCCACCTGCGTACAATAATGCACTCTATACTTATAACGTTGTAGGTAATAGTGTGGCACTTGTTCCAGATGAATTAGTGGTAGAATATGCTAAACCTACATCAGACAATATTAATGGAATTACTAATATTAAATTAGAGGATTGGAGATATTTACCTTTTAGAAGAGGCACTAAAGATGCAGCTCTTAAAGACATGGCTGCACTTACAATTTACGGTGCTGGTGGTTATTTAACTGCTTTCTTAGAATCAGACAAGGATTCAATCCTTAAAATGCCTGATGCTGGTAAAACACAATATAATTCTTTGAGATACGATGAATATGATGATGGTATTGACTGGGATTATAAGAAATTTGCTGTTCCAATTCCAGATACTTTGCTTAACTGGCAAAATGGTGGCGCTAAATACTTTAGATTTAGAATCAAAGTATATGCAGGCAACAACACTAAATGTCAAGATTGTATCCAAGACGATGCGGATGATTTCTATGTAGATAATGTTAAAATCTTATATAGAGCCGAAGTAACTGATATTGAAGTAACTTCTGTTAAAGTTCAATGGCCATTTACTTTAGCACCTGCTAGCCAAGCTACAGCTATTCCTGTAACAGTGAGAGTGTCTAATAATACCGATATTGATGCTCCTAATTTCTCTGTAAAAGTGAAAATTTATAGAACTGACTCTTATGGTAATCGTTTAGATGATCAGCCTATCTATTGTAGAACTCAAACAATAACTAATTTAACTCGTAGAGGTACCATTGATGTAGATATGCCAAGTTGGAATGCTCGTAAGAGCCAAAAACAAATAAAAGCATATTATAGATTATATGCAAATGTTTTAATGAAAGAACCAGATTTGGTTTCTAAAAATGATACTACTTATTCTGACTTTGCACTTACTTTCGGTGATTACTTTGCTTACGATCCAATTGGTAGCGAACCTGTAAATTCAGTTCCTGCTGATGTTGGTGGTATTCGTGGTATTAACTTTAGAGTGCCTACTAACCCTTCAGGCCAACCTCGTTCTGGTGGTATATATGGTTATGATTTAACCTTAGATCGTGGCGGTTTGCCAGGTGGCGATGCTTCTGGTAATGTAGCTGTTAAATTTAGATTATTAAATACTGATACTTTACGTGGGTTCTCAATTTTCTGGGCTGCTCAAAATCAAGCTGCTGACCAAATTACATTTAGATTATACGATGGTAATGAAAATACACCAAGTGGTAATATACTTCTTTCTGCGGTTACTCAAAGAGGTGGACCAGCTTTCCAAAATAAATATAATCAGTATGTAAATTATAATTTTACTAACCCTGTTGTATTAGCTAAAGGTACTTATTGGATAGGTATTTCTCAAGATGGTTCTACTGGCTATGAATTAGGTGCATCTGCATCTCGCTCTGGTATGAGAATTTTACGTAGATTTACATCTCAACAAGGTGTATGGGGTGAATCAAGTGTTGTTCTTAATATTGATAAGAACTTCCGTAAAGTATTAAATGGTAAATTAGTAAATGATAATTTCTTTGCATTCCAAAATATTGCTAATTCTACTAACTGGGTTCAATTTACTCCAACAGTTGGTAATCCAGCTTTTGGTCATTGGGATAATAATGGTAATGCTAACGATGGTACTTTACCCGGTAGACCTACTTATACTTTAACAACTGGTTCATATATACCTATGTTTAGACCTTATTTTGGACCTAAATCATTTGGTGCTTCTGCATCAGATTATGAAATATGTCCAGATGACCTTCCAGTTGAATTATTGTCTTTCAATGGAAATACTCGTAATTCTGGTATTGACTTATTCTGGGAAACTGCATCTGAAAAAGATAACTATGGATTCTATGTAGAACGTAGATTGCAAGGCGATAACGAATTTAAATCAATTGGATTTGTAGCTGGCAATGGTAATTCTAACTCTATTCAAAGATATAATTATTTTGATGGTGATGTAGTAGCAAATCATACTTATGAATATCGTTTACGTCAAGTAGATAAAGATGGTACTTATGATTGTGGTGTTTCTAATATAGTAACATTAACATTTGATAAAGTTGCAGAAGTTCTTTTGGAACAAAATGCACCTAACCCTTTTGTTAATTCTACTTTAATTAAATACAATTTACCTACTGCTCAAAATGCTAGATTAGAAGTAATTGATATTTATGGTAATGTAGTTAAAACATTAGCTGAAGGTTATCAATCAGCTACTTCTCATAATGTGGTATTTGATGGTACAGATTCTAATGGTAATATCTTATCGAATGGTCAATATATTTATAGATTAACTACCAATAGTGGCGTAGTTAGTGGTAAAATGACTATAGCTAGATAATTTTATTATTATTTTAATTCTTTTAGACTGCTTCTTGGCTTAGAAGCAGTCTTTTTTTGTTTTATGCATTTCCATTATTTCAGCTATCTATATGTATAATAACTGCTTATAAATAATATTTTTACTATATGTTACAAAATAGGTTTTGGATTGTTTATTATATTAACAATATGTAATTAATATTAAAAAGGTAGAATTATGATATATTGGTTTTCAATACTTTTTTTGTTTGTTAGTTTTATTAATGTATTTCCTCAAATTACGATAGATCAACCTTTGTCAAATTCATCTTTTTGTAAAAGTGAAGGCTTGCTTTTCAAATTTAAAACTGACAAAAGTATTGATATATTGGTCAAACGAAAAGATAGTTCTAATTATCATATAATTAATGCCTATCCGATTAATACTAATCAATATTTATGGAAAGAAATTGACCAATATTATCTAAATACAAAATTAGATTTTAAAATTGTTAATTCTAGTGATTATTCTGATTTTATACTTGTAAACAACATTACTATATACCAAAATACTGAAATTTTATCTACTTCGGAATCATCTATATTTTGTGAAGGCGAAAGCACAGAATTGAAAGTTGAAACAGTCGGGTTTAATTTGAAATATCAATGGTTTAAAGACGACAAAATATTAGAAGGTCAGACTAAGCATATATTAAACTTAAATAATCTAAAATATGAAAATTCAGGTAAATACTATTGCTTAATAAAAGGGGAGCTAGACTGCAATACAGTTCAGAGCAATCCTATTATTTTATATGTGGCTACACGTACTCGAATTATAGAGCAACCGAAAGACCAAGGATTTGCAATAGGTGCTTACGTAAAATTTTCTGTAAAAACTCATATAGCTGGTAATGATGAAGAATTAAAATATCAATGGTACAAAGGTTATAAAGAGATAAAAGACGGCGATGATAATTATACTTTTCTTAGATTTAAGCCTAGAATAATGGGAGCTAATTCTCACACTCTCGAGATAACTTTTGCACTTTATGATGATATAAGTGATAGTATATATTGTATAGTAACTGGCAGATGTGGCTCTGATACTTCTCATTTTGCT
>JBDHXE010000203.1:0-3981 GCA_039810525.1 Chlorobiota bacterium
GGTATACTAATTGTAAATTGTGGAAAACTTTATATATGTTATTATAAAAAGAGAGGCTGACTTATGAGACAGCCTCCTACAATATACAATATAATTATACTCGCTTAACCCATAATTCTAAAAATAAAATAATCGAAATTTCATTTCTTCCTCCCTCTCTTTTGGAGAGGGCAGGGGTGAGGTACAAATAATAAGTCATCCTACATCATTGAGGTGTAGGATGACTGGGGAAGAAGTGTATGGCATCTAAATCATTGCTGCTGACTTATGATACAACCTCTTATTATTATTAAAATACCATAAAGCTATATACAAAAGTTCGCCAATACCATCAATTCAATTAATTTAAATTCCACATTTTTACCAATCTATATCAGCCAATAAGTCCAAAAAATGATAAATAAGCAATATCTCCAAAGCTTCAAAATTATTAGTTATAATTATACCCAACACTAATATATTAACTAATGGTTAGTGAAAATTACTTCATAGAAGCGTTATTTTCATAACTATTTTTGAACTTTTATTGGGATGGATAGAAAAAATACTACTAATAATAGTCGTATCTTAAAGATTTGTAATCTAATCTTGCAATATATCGGTGTTTATCTTAATTTTGTTCAATTTAAAAACTACAGTAGTGCCCTCATTCTCTTTGCTCTCTACTATCATTTCACCATTCAACCTATTAATTATCTCTTTGGTAATAGCCAAACCAATACCCATACCTTCGTAAGAACGGCTAATTGACATATCCACTTGCTTAAACGGGGTACCAATATTAGCTAAATTATCCTTGCCAATACCTATACCTGTATCGATTATACAAATTGACAAATTATCATCTGTAAATACAGTTTCTATCTTGACAGAACCTTTAGAGGTAAATTTGATAGCATTATCTACCACATTTTTCAATGCTTTACTCAAAGCTGCTCCATCAGTTTCAAATATTAAATCATCTATATTGCTTAATTGCAAGGCAATTCCTTTAGATACTGCTATATCTACATACTGAAAATATACGTCGTTAATTATATCTGGCAAATAAATAATACTAAAATTCAAATTATAATCATTAGATTCCAACAAAGCCAAATCATTCAAATTACTTATTAATTCATATACCCTTCTACTGCTTATTTCTACCAATTCACTATATTTGGACAATTCATCATCTTCTATTTCAGCCACTCTTTTTCTAATCAAATTTATAAAACCCAATAAACCATTGAATGGTGTTCTTATCTCATGAGTCATATTTCTGATTATTGAGGACTTAAAATTATCAGATTCTTCTATCTTAACCTTTGCTAATATAAGCTCCTCGAGCATTTTGGTATTAACTTCAATTTCGCCCTTCAATCGTATAGACAATTCATAATTCTTTTTATAAGACCGATAATAAATTATAGAATAGAATAACAAAATCACAATAATTACTACAGCACCTATTATTATATAATTTTTATTCTTTTCTTCCTTATTATTGGCTTCAATTATAGCTTTCTGAATTGCTAATTCCTTTTTATTTAGTTCATAACTAAAAAGCTGTCCTTGTGATTGCTCATAATTTTCATTATTATTGATACTGGAGGAGCTTTCTACATACATTTTAAAATACTTCAAAGCACTATCAGCTTTATTTAATTTAGCATAACCTTCTGTCAGCCCATTATATAAATTTTCTAACTTAAACTTCTTAGAAGAATTTGATTTATTTGCCAATGCCAATTTATAGTATTTTACAGCATCTTCATACTTATGCTTCCGATAGTTAATATCTCCCAAATTAACATAAATTAAAAATAAATAATCTTTAGAAGCTAAAATTTCATTTTTTATTAATTGCTCATATATAGACAAAGCTTTATCAATATCTCCAGTCTCCTTATATACTTGGGCGTAGGATAGATTAATCAAATCGTTCGTAAACTTACTATACTTTATTTTATTGTGCTCTGCAGATAATTTCAAACTTGTCAAAGCATTAGAATAGTTTTTCATCTTAATATAAGCTTTTGCAATTTGAAGATATGCCATAGTTCGATTAAATTGAATACCATTGTTATCAGCTATTTCCATAGCTTTTCTAGTATATTCCAAAGCTTTTTCTGGTACATAATCCAAATGTATCAAGCCCAAAAAGTTTAAAGATGCATAATAAATTTTGTCCGTTTGATATCTTTTCTCGAAAATATCAATAGATTTGAGCAAATAATCAATTGCAATTTTAGAATTATCCTGCTGGTAATAAGTCAATGCTAACTGATTATCTATATATGCTTGAAGCAAAACATCATTTATCTCTCTGGCAAAAGCTAAGGCCTCTTCTAAATTATATACAGCATCAATATTTGATCCCTCAATATTTAAGTATAATCCCTTATACAGATGTGACCAAGCAATTATTTTTTTAGATGAATTTTTCATTGAAATGGTTTGTATATATGGCGACAATTCTTTTATCAAAATATGATTTGACATAGAATAATTCTCATAAATATAGTGACATACCGAATCAAGATATTCTATGTTATTTTGATGATTCTGCAAGTCATCTATTATAGACTTTTTTAATTTGTCATTCTGAGAGAAAATAGAAAGCGGGATTAATACTAATATAAATAGTAAGATAAGTTTCAATTCTATATTTATAAAATAAAATTTCAGTTTTTAAATAAATATTCAAATAGTATAACTAATAAAGCACAAATTTACGAATTTATTTATCAATTATTAAAAAAAAGTTATAAATTATTCTTGATTTACATTTTGTTTTCTTTATTTTATAAGACTAATGATCTTATATTGAGTGCCTATATTTATATATAGTCGATAATAATTTATATGATTAAAAACTTTATTGCAATCTAACCTCGCAATTTATCCAAAAGATGACTCAGTAGAATAGCATCTTCATCGCTGAATTGCTGAGCAAAAGCGGTCTCTAATTGATTCAATTTTGGATATACACTGTCCAAAAGCTTAATGCCAGCATCGGTAATATGAATATCAATATTTCTTCTATTAGTAGGGCATACACTTCGAGTTATCAATTTTTTCCTATCTAACTTATCCAAAATACGAGTAAGGTCAGTGCCTTTTTCAAGCATTACTTCTTTAATATAACCCGGAGTAACCGATTCGGGATGCTTACCATTTAATATTCGCAATATATTATAATGCTGATAACTAAGGTCAAATTCCTTAAAAATCTTCTGCAATTTATCCTTATAGCAATTAGATGTAAAAATCAGATTAATTAACGATTTTTGTAAATTGCTATCAAATGCTTTCTGTTTTATTTCTTCTTCTATTCTCATAATTACAAATATAAGCATAAACAACTATTGTTGCAACAAATATCATCATCAAAATTTGCTAAATTATAATTTTCAAAAAATATACTAAATATCAATTAATTATTGTTTAATATCTAAATATGTATTAAATTTGAATATTATTAGTAAGTCAATTTTGAAAAAGATATGCTAGAGAGTTATATACCTTTAATATTAATGCTTATTATAGGCTTTGTAGTAGCAGTAACATTTATGTTCTTATCCGAGTGGTTAGGTGCAAGACGCTCTACACCAGAAAAGCAGACTACTTACGAAAGTGGTATGGTACCGGTCAATACTGCACACGATCGTTTCTCAGTCAAATTCTATATGGTAGCAGTAAGTTTTATCGTCTTCGATATAGAAGTAGTATTTATGTATCCATGGGCTGTCCAAGTAGGTACTCTCGGAATAGCCGCATTTTGGGCAATGATTCTATTTATCGGGATATTATTTGCAGGCTATTTCTATGAATATAAACGCGGAGGTTTTCAATGGGATTAGAAAATAAAATTTCAAGAGATGGATTTTTGACTACTACAGTAGGTGCATTAGTCAAATGGGCACAATCAAGTGCTGTATGGCCTATGCCTCTGGGTATTTCTTGTTGCGGTATCGAAATGATGGCTTGGGCAGC
>JBDHXE010000204.1:0-3967 GCA_039810525.1 Chlorobiota bacterium
TGAAAACTTTATATATGTTATTATAAAAAGAGAGGCTGACTTATGAGACAGCCTCCCAATAAAAGATAATAAATCTTGTAATATTTTCAGATGTCCTACACTTTTTCCCAGTCGTCCTACACTTTCGGAAGTGTAGGACGACTTGTTATTGCAAATCATTTATTATCACAAACTTATGTAGCGTGACTTTTTGTTTCTTTTAATTATTGATTCTATTATACTATCATTTTGAATCAAGGAAATATAAGTGAAAATATTTAATTCTCACTTATGAGACAGCCTCCAAAAAACAAAATAATTATGCTTGCATTTTCATTTTGAATTTTTCCCCAGTCGCCCTACACTTTTGAAGGTGTTGGTCGACTGTGAAGAAGTGTATGATGTCTGGAAAATTAAAAATTAAATCATTGCTGCTGTCTTATGAGACAGCCTCCCTTGTATTTATATCTTCTTATTTAATAATATTTATTCTTGTAAGAGAAGAGAATTAGGTTTAGCTGTCAATAGTTGTATAGTATGATTATACTATTAGTATTTGCGATAAATGATAGAGCAATTATAGATATATTTATCATTGATTTAGTAGTCAAATTTACTAAGTTTATTGTTTTTGTAGCAATAGAATTCATATTCTACTTCACCCCATAATTTAAATACTTTTTCAATAAAGATATCATCGTATTGTGGTCTGATAATTTTATAATGATTAAGTAAGTTGTTAGGTAGTTCATCTGATTGAATAGGTATCTCCATTTCTATGCCTTCGTTAAGAGAATATTCTAATGTAAAGTGACTATTCCTCCAATTCATAGTAGTTTCGCTTCTATCTTTAAAATAAGTATTGGATAATGATATTTGGTCGTTTTTGATAATTTGTGTAGATGTAGAAATGAAAAGAATAAATCCTGAAATTACCATTGCACCATATCCAATTTTTCTGAAAATAAATTCGCTTAGGTATGGCAAAATGTATTTGACTGAATATGATGATATAATAGCTCCCAAAGCAATGGTAATACCTACAATAATAGCAAGCTTTGAGTATAAGCCAAGCATTATATATATTATCAATTTAATAAGATGTAGAGTAACTTCATTAGCCGCACGTGTAGCTACTATTTCTTCTTTTGTCAATCCATATTTTAGGTAGAAGCGATTGAATAATAAGCCAATTGCTCCAGTAATTCCAGATACAAATCCAGCTAAAAATCCAATAATGGCTAAGACAAAATTAGGATAAGGTTTTTCGCCTTGTGTTTGTTTGCTTTTGCTAAATAATAGTTGTGGTAAATTAGCTATAAGGAATATAGCAACTATTATTTGGAGATATGTAGGATTAATAAATTTGATAAGATATGCTCCAATTAGTACAGCTGGTATAGAGAATGGCACAAACCAATAGAAAATTTTCCAATTAATATAATTTTTGAAAACATAGATCCGCGATGTTGAGCTTGATAGGGTGCCTAATGTCAATGAGAAAGGTACTAATGAAGCTGGCAATAGTATATTAAGTATAGGTATTAATATTAGGCTTGCTCCACCTCCGCAAATAGCACTTAGCCAGAATGCTACAATAGTAGCGGCTAATAGTAATACAATTTTTGCTGCAATCATATATATTCAGTGATATTAATTATAATTAATGTTTTTGTCTTTTTGAATGATTTATCTTTATAGTAGACGAAATATTCGTTCCAAAAGTAAATTTCTTTTTTTTTGGTAATCAATAAGAATCGTTAAATACTTTGAGTTGATATTATAGTAAAGGAGTAGATACATATAAAAAAAGTCCCTCATTAAATTATTAATATTAATTTAATTTGAGGGATTTATATTATTAATATAAGTTTGATTAATGCTTTAAATTAGAGTTTACTGCTACGAAATTCTTAATGGGTTTGATAGATTGTAAATAGTGATAAATTGCTTTTAGGTCTTCTTCGTTCATTTTGCCATACATTGTCCAAGGCATTATAGTATTCATTTCGTCCTTTTGTAATGTAGTATTTAAGATAGTAGAATCGGAACGTTTTTTGAATAAATCTACGAACATCATTTCTGTCCAATTGCCTAACCCAGTTTCTTTGTCGGGAGTAATATTGTTCGAACTGATAACTAACCCATTAGGAAATTGGAACTGACGACCACCACTAAATTCTTTACCAGGTATCAATTGCCCTTTGTCGGCAGGTGTATGGCATTCGATACAAGCGGCAGCATTTACTAAGTATTTGCCGTATTGTACTTGGTCAGATTTAGATGGGAGTTTGGTAAATGAAGGTTTGTGTGGAATAGTATTTATAATAATATTCATAGGAAAATCAGATTCAGATTGTGGTATATTATTTTCAATGGGCTGTAAGGTTCTAATATAAGCAATGATACTTTTGATGTCTTCTTGGTCCATCTGACCATAGTAGTGAAACGGCATTACTGGAAAAAGTGCCTTTCCTTGTTTGTTAACCCCAGTGGTAATAAGTCTAAAAAGCTCACCATCTGTATATTGGCTAATTCCAGCTGGCGTAATATTACGAGCATAATATTTGCCGGGAAATCCAAGGCTTTGGTCGAATTTTTCGCCTCCCATACCGAATGTGCCCTTTTTAGGCGGTCCGGAGAATTTGGTCCAGTCGCGAGTAGAATGGCAGTCAATACATACAGTAACGTGATTCGCTAAGTATTCGCCGCGACTAATGCGTTCTGGGGTCATATCTACTTTGATATCGGGAGCGCTACCTACGTTAGGTAGTGCTAATGTGATATATGAAATAGCAGAAATAGCAATTATTGCTATTATCCCTATTGACCATAGTAATATTTTAACAATTTTGTTCATTTAGGCAATCCTATATTAATTAATAATTATTTTATTTATTTATTTATACAAAACTAAAATTCATAATTCGCTAAAATATATAAATTTACATTATTTGCAAAATAATATTTTTTTTAATAATTAATTTTTTAATGAATTATTAATGAATATTAATGTTATTCCAAGTATATAAATTATTAAATTGCTATCATAAAAAGCAAGCGTTTGTCTTTTAGTCTATCACAGAATTAGATACAGATTACACTGTTATTTTATGGATGTTTCAATATATATTTTATACTTATGGGGTGTGCAATATTGTGTTTATTAAGTAATCTATTAAAGGATGATAATCGCTTTATAAAAATCGATGATTGATATATTGAATTTATATAAGATTGAAAGGATTTATGTTTATGAGGATATTTAGTGTATTTAATCTTCCTTTTTGATATAATCTATAAATAGTTTTCCATTAATGTGGTCTATTTCGTGTTGGAAAATAACTGCGGTAAAGCCTTCTATCATTTCGATAATACCACTTTTTATAAAGTTATCATATTGAATTAGTACTATATATGATCTAATATTAAGTGTATCCATCAGATCGGGAATGGAGAGGCAACCTTCGCGACATGTTTGTTTTCTTTCTGAGTATTTCAATATTTTTGGGTTTAAGTAAAATTCGAATGGTTCTCCTTTTTTGTCAAATCTTTGTACCCAAATTATATTTTTGTTAATGCCTACTTGTGGAGCAGCTATGCCTACACCTTGATTGGCAGAATCTAAGACTGTGGCATGCATTCTATCTATAAGGTGTCTTAATACAAGGTCGTTTGAGTCGGCTATAAAATCTTGAGATTTAGTTCTTAGTATAATGGAGTCTTGGTAGTTTGTGATTTGTGTAACTCTCATCGGGATATTAGAGCGATCTAATAGTATTAGTTGCTGTTGGGTTTGATTAAATTGTGTATTATTTGTGCAATATGCATTAGATATAGTAATAATTAGTAAAAGTGTAATCGTAATAATTATTTTCATAATTTTTATAAAGATATTGAATAATTTTTTAAATATACGATTTATTTGTATTTATGATATATTAATTTTCGTGAGTAATAGTAATATGGTAAATTAGTATTATAAATG
>JBDHXE010000205.1:0-3965 GCA_039810525.1 Chlorobiota bacterium
TGTCTCTTAGCCTGTTCAATAGCACGAAATACATTTTCAGAATTACCACTTGTAGAGATAGCCACCAATACATCTCCCTCCCTACCAATTGCCTCTACACTACGAGCAAAAACATTATCAAAACCAATATCATTGCCACCAGCCGTCATAATAGATGGGTCTACCGTAAGAGCAATAGCCGCCAAAGCAGGCCTATTAACCGAAGACCTCAACCTTACTACCAATTCTGCTGCGATATGCTGGCTATCAGCTGCCGAACCACCATTACCACACAGCATCAATTTATTACCCTTAAATAATTGAGCTGCCAACAGCTTACCAGCACTCTCAATAGAATCCATACAATTATCCAACAACAAACCCTTTACTTCAATAGATTCATTTATCGAATCTCTTATCAACTTATCATAAACTTTCATTCTATTTACCTAATCAGTATTCTTTTTAATAATAGCAAGCAACTCTTCGCGACCACTATAAGTCTTAGACGAAAATTGCAAAACTTCAATAGCATTTTTACATTGAGATATTAGGCCCTCTAACTGAACCTTTCTCTCATCTAACAACTTCGTACCAATCTTATCTATCTTAGTCATAATTATTAAAAACTTCTTATTATTATTCTCATACCACTCAATAAGAGCCAAATCAGTATCAGTTGGGTCATGCCTCGAATCCACCAGTGCACATATCAATTTTAAATTTTCCCTTTTTTCTAAATACTCAAAATTTAGCTTTTTCCACACTTCTCTCTGATCCTTACTTACAGATGCAAATCCAAACCCCGGTAGATCAGCAAAAGACCACTTATTCTCCACATTAAAGAAATTAATAAGCTTAGTCTTACCCGGAGTAGAACTTACCAAAGCCAAATTCCTTCTCAATACAATACTATTTATCAAAGAAGATTTACCTACATAGACCTACCCGAAAATGCAATCTCTGGTAAATTCAACTTAGGAAACTGCTCATACTTCGAAGCACTTTTTATAAATTCCGCGTTTAATTGTTTCATATATAACCAATATAATTATATATTAACGAACTAAACTAAATTTTTGTTATAATATATAATATAAATGAATCGAATTTTTGCAAAAACAAAAAAATATACCATCAAATAGATCAATGATATATAATTAAATAAACAGAAATTGATAATTATTTTTATAAAATAAATACCAATACCTAATAAATACTACAAAATAATATCTATTAAAGATACACCAATACTATCAACCTAAATAAGAACTACTTAGTATCATTAAACAAATATTGGTAGCTAATATTTAGAGATATACCTGCTAAACGCGGATTATGCGAATTGTTAATTTCGTAATTACTTACTTCTGGAATTAGCACCTTATAAGGATCATTTTTAGTAAATTCATTAATAATTGGATTCAACATATATTGAGCTATCAAACTAATAGACAATCTCGCACTCTCATCATAATATATATCATAAGAATACCCAAATCTCAAATCATAGAGATTATTAATACTTCCTACATCAATAGTAACACCATCATAATTAGAAGATACAGGAAAACCAAAACCAAAACCAAAAATTATACCAGCAAAATAAATATTAGGATTTAGAGAAATATAAGACATAGTTTGCTTATATACTTTACCAGAATTATAATCTTTCATACCAAAAGAATAATTATTAAGATCCAACTTAAGCTTGATACCTAACAATGAAGTTTCACTAATTGGATAATATCCAACTACACCGATATCTGGCAAAGAAGCCAATTCTACAGCATTCTGTCTACCCATAGGAGTCTGAATTACACTTACTCCAGTCTTTAGACCCAACTCAAATCCAATAGAAGATTGATAATTAGTTTGAGAATACACCGATACAAACGATACAATACATATAAAAAATATTAGAAAACTCTTCATAATAACCCCTTTTAAATTACTATTAGCAATTAAAATGCCAACTATTGCTTAATACCTCTTAGCAATCTATCAAGCATATCGAAATTATTACTCTCTGGGAAATTAGCCTTATATGCAATTATCATACTCTCAGCCTCCTTCTCCTTTTTCATAAATATTAGAGCTTTTATCTTACCAATAAATGCAGGCTCATAAGAATCTGTATCAGAAAAATTATTAATCACAGATTCATAATATATAATTGCAGAACGTGGATTATCCAATTTAGAATACAACTGAGCAGTAAACAAATCCCTATAAGCTAATTTATTACGCAATTCTTGTATCTTATTACTTACATCACCAAACAATTCATCTTTAGGATACAAATACTGAAATTCTTGCAATGTCTCAATAGCTTTGTTAGTATATTCCTGATCCCTATCATAAGATGGAGATAACTTATAATAACTCATAGCAGTTTTGTACAAAGCATCTTTTACATACATACTACTTGGGTACTGCTTCCTCAATCTATTATAATTAAAAGCAGCCAAAATATACTCACCCTTCTTGTAAGATAATTCTCCTTGATAAAATTGAGCATCATCTGCATATTGGCTAGCAGGATATTGAAAAATTATTAAATCAAACATCTTCTTAGCCTCTAAATAATCCTCATCATCTAAATACTTAACCCCCGAATTAAATATCTCTTCTGGGTTAGTTAAATTAGTAGGTATAGTACTACCACAACTACTTACTATAATCACACATATAGCTAATAATAATAATTTTAATATATTCATCATCTTAATATCTTTATAAACCAGAAATACTATGTATCTTATCTACTCTTCTAATATGACGTCCCCCCTCAAATTCTGTTTCCAAAAATATTTTGGTAATAGATTTCGCCATATCCAAATCCATCAATCTAGCCCCCAATGCCAGCACATTAGCATTATTATGTAGACGCGACATTTTTGCCATTTCTAAATTACAGCAATTAGCACACCTTATACCAGCTACTTTGTTAGCTGTAATAGATACACCTATACCTGTGCCACATATTACTATACCGTAATCAGACTCGTTAGATGCTACAGATTCTGCTGCTGGAAAAGCATAATCTGGATAATCTACACTATCACTATTAAAAGCTCCGAAATCTAATATTTCATAATTATTTTCTTTGAGCCACTTTATTATATCTTGCTTCAAAGCAAACCCAGCATGATCACTTGCTATTGATATTTTCATAATTTTATTTAAAAGTTTTCAAAAAATTATTAACAATCTATTATACTTTATCAACATTTTACTCTATTTTTATCAAAAAATATATTGAAAAGTTGTGGAAAACTTCATTTTTTTATTAAAAAATTTTAGTTCTAAACAATTATGTAGAAAACTTTTAAGTTATTAACAACTTTTCCATATATCATTTTTCACTAATTTAAATTTTAAACAACTATATTTAAATACACTTATACAATCCAAATATTTTTTTTCAACATTTCCACAGCCATTACTATTACTATTAATAAGAATATATAAAAAGAAAATAATAGTTATTGTATTGTGGAGAATCCGCAATAAGGTATCAGCACTTGTGGCACATGGAATACCATATTTTCATCAGTATATTGCTCGAGCATTGCCACCATTATACGCGAAGTAGCAAGCCCGCTACCATTTAGAGTATGTATAAATTCTGGCTTAGATGATGGATCCTTTTTATACCTAATATTAGCTCTTCTCGCTTGAAAATCAGTAAAATTCGAACAGCTTGATACCTCCAGCCACATCTCCTCTCCGGGCGAAAATACTTCAATATCATAAGTCATAGCAGACGAAAAGCTTGTATCACCAGTACATAATAGTAATACCCTATAATGAAGACCAAGAGATTTCACTATATCTTCTGCTTCCGACAATAAAATCTCTAATTGATTAAAAGAATCATCAGGGCGAACAAAATTTACCATTTCTACTTTATTGAACTGATGAACTCTCAAAAAACCTCTTACATCTTTGCCATAAGACCCAGCTTCACGTCTAAAACAAGG
>JBDHXE010000206.1:0-3809 GCA_039810525.1 Chlorobiota bacterium
TGAAAGTTTTTCGCCAGCACCACGCAGATTAGAGAAGTTGGTACCAGTACCTGAGCCGTATTTGAAGATACGAGCTTCACGTGTAGCAAGATCGAATATACCATTTTCGCCGACTAAATCATCATTAATAGATTGAATGAAGCAGGCGTGAGGTTGTGGTCTTGTATAAGCATCTTCGGATACTTTGAGAGTTTCGGTTTCGGGATCTACATAGAAGTGGCCTTGCTTGCTGCCTGTAATATTATAAGCATAGTTGAGCCCAGTGTTGAACCATTGAGGCGAATTAGGGGCACACATTTGATTTAAGAGCATATATGCAGTTTCGTCGTAGAATATTTGAGCATCTTCTTTGCTATCAAAATAGTTATATTTTTCACCCCAGTATTGCCATGCACCAGCCATTCTATGAACTACTTGCTTGACAGAGTTTTCGGAGCCAAGTAATTGAGTACCATCTTCATTTAATATGGCATTGCCTGAATCGTCGAATTGCGGAACGCCTGTTTTTCTGAAGTATTTTTGTGCAAGAATATCAGAAGCTAATTGAGACCATTGCTCTGGGACTTCGATATTGTTCATTTCGAAGACAAGAGAACCGTCTGGGTTGCGCAACACAGATCGCCTATTAGTATAGGAGAATTGTTGGTAAGGTGAAGTACCTTCATTAGTAAATACTCTTTGAAATTTCATTAGTTTACCTTTTATAAGTTCCTTTTTTTCTTAGACAAATAGAGCTATTAAATTAATAATAGCTTTCAAATTTGGTACATAAAAAAATATAAAATTCATTTAATAAATAATGAATAAATAATTTTTATACCCAACTAAAAGACAATTTGATAGGACTTTTATTCTATAAATTATTGTCCTAAGAAAACAAAGACTCCACAAAATATAAGCTTGTTGTCGTAAGTAGTTGGCTATATCTATTTTAATGCTAAATTTAATTTTTGAAATAGCATATATAATTGGAGTAATTAAATTTTCATTTTTTAGTAAAAACTTAATTGTTAAAATTACAAATTAAGTTCAAATTTACAAAATTATCTTTTCCACAAAATTTATAGTTATAGAAACATAATAAATTTTGGATAGGCATTAAAAAGGAATACATTTTGGAATAGTAGATATTGGAAAATTTTTCAATAAATGTCAACAACGATATATATAGTTAATGAAAGCAGTGAAAAGCCAAAATAAGAAATTAATAATGGTTATTTATAGCATTAGAATGGGTTATATTAATTTTGTGAAAATATAGTGATTTTGTAATTATATCTATGCAACAACAAATATTTGTAAACGATTGTTATAATTATAATTTGCCTCATATTTGTAATAATGAATTATTTATTTATTTCTTAAAATATTGCTTGGGAGCGGTATATCGAGTTTCTTTATATAATTGTTACTTATAACTATTCAGTATTAAGAATTAAAAAATATTAAAAATTAATTACTAAAAGCAGAAATATGCTTTTTAATAATAATTTTTCATATATTTGTTTTTAAACTTATGTACAAGGGCAATTACTTTCATTTTTTTTATTCTAATTTGATATTATATCTTAAAATGTCATAAGAAATGAATAATGAAAGGAAAAAGATTGTATGTTTGTAATATTATTTAAATTAATTAACTTAATAAATACGACAACAGTATTTTTAATTTACTATTAATTCACATTTATAAGGAGTTATAATATGACAGTACAAGAAGTAGCGGGCTTAATCTCGTTAATAGGTGGCTTACTCATTATTATAATTGTTGCATTTTTGATGGTAAGTGCTACCAAAAGTGAAGATAAGCATACCGCAAAAGAGAAGGTTTACAAAATGCGAGGGCGCTATTTGATAGGACTTACGTCAGTTGTGGTAATTATTTTCTTTGTTACTATACAATTAGTTCCATATCCAAGTTTTCAGAAAGAAGCTGATGAGGTTGTATCAGTAATAGCATACCAATGGGCATGGCGAATGGCACCCGGGGTATATACTGATAACCCAGAAAAATTTACAGGGACAAATGAAATTACTCTGGACGCAAATAAGAATATCAAGTTTGTGGTAACATCCAACGACGTAAATCACAATTTTGGTATATATAATAGCAAGGGCGATCTAGTGGCTCAAACTCAGGCAATGCCGGGATATCATAATGAACTAACTTACAAATTTCCAGAAAAGGGCGAATATAGAGTGCTGTGTATGGAATACTGTGGTATGGCTCACGCATTTATGTTAGCTACAATTCATGTTAATTAATTAAAAGGGGAAAAAATGATACAATTAGAACTAGATGAAATAAAAAAGCAAAAAAATCTTGTAGTGCTATGGGGAATTACTTTTATGGTGTTGTTCCCAGTATTGATTATTTTTGGTTTATTGATGAGATTGAGCCAAGGTGATATTACTTCTCCTTCTCCCGGTGATTTTTATGCTTATATGACATTCCATGGTTTGGGGATGGCTGGTACTTTATATAGTTTTGCATTTGCTGGTTTGTGGTATATGAACGCTACTAAATTAGTAAAATTGAATATAAAGGTAGGATATTTTATTTATGGCGCTATATTAGTAGGCGTGGTAGGACTGCTATTTGGGGTAATTATTGAGAAGTATGCCCCGGGATGGTATATGCTCTATCCAATGCCATTTAAGGGTACTTCTTGGACTACGGGAGCTACTACTATATCTGTAATATCATTAATAATATTGGGTGTGGCTTGGTTGGTTGGTATTTTGCATATTTTATTTGCTTTGTCGAAAGAATATGCAGGCTTTACTAACTTATTGGGTTGGCAATATCTTAAGAAGCAAGAGGTAACAAAAGAATTGCATCCTTTGGCATTAATTACTATGATAAGTTTATTGCCCGGTCTTTTTGCAATTATAACTGGTGCGGCATTGCTTATAATGTATCTGATACAGAGTTTAGAGCCATCAATGAGTTATGATGCTTTGCTGATGAAGAATATGGTGATGTTTTTTGGTCATACACTTGTTAATATTACATTATATTGCTGTTTAGGTTGGGTATATACTTTATTGCCAGAATTTACTCACCGTGAGTGGAAAGTAAATAAAGTGTTAGTTTATTCTTGGAATGCTACATTTATTGCTATAGTGTTTGCGTTTTTCCATCATTTGTATATGGATTTTTCACAAAATTTAGCTTTTCATTATGTAGGGCAATTTGCTTCGTATTTGAGTCCTATCCCAGCAACAGGTATTACAATGTTTGGTGTAGTAGCGCAGATATATCACTCTAAGATGAAGTGGACTATTGTTCCAGTATCGTTTTTGATAGGTACTGCTGGCTGGGCAACTGGTGGTTTGGCTGCGGTAATTGATTCTACTATAGCAGTAAATAGAGTGCTTCACAATACATTGTGGGTACCTGCTCACTTCCATTCTTATATGCTAATGGGTGTGGTATTGTTCATATTAGGATTCTTATTTTATATATTCTATGGAGAAGACAAAAATAAAAGTGATAAGATCGCTCAATTTGGTTTTTGGACATTTATTGTAGGCGCTTATGGCTTTGTATTGATGTTTTATTTAGGTGGATTCAATAGTGTGCCACGTCGATATTCTTCTTATGTAGGTATTGATGTAGCCAATGTGCATAGTACTGGTGCGTTGTTGGCTGTAATTGCAAGTGTGTTTATAGTGGTGCTGCTAATAGGATTATTGGCTATGTATATTTCTTTGTTTAAGAATTTGAAAGAAAATAGAGCAACAGTATAAATCAATTTATCATTAATTAATAAATAAAAGCCCGATGCAATATCTACTTGAAGCAT
>JBDHXE010000207.1:0-3703 GCA_039810525.1 Chlorobiota bacterium
CGATAAGCATGATGAAGCATATAGGAAAATTTTTACTCGTTGTGGTATCAAATTCTTTTCAGTTGGTGCTTCAAGCGGAGCCATGGGAGGCTCTAAATCACAAGAATTTATGGTAGAATCTAACTCAGGGGAAGATACTTGCGCTATTAGTGATGCAGGATATGCTGCAAATATTGAAGTTGCTATTTCAAACTTGAAACCAGTAGGTAGAATAGAAGGTGAACTACTACTAGAAAAATTCCCAACACCTACTGCTAAGACAATAGATGACCTAATAGAACAGTACAATTTCCCAGAAGAGCGATGTGCCAAATCGGTAGTGTATATTATAGATAGTAACCCACATTTAATCTTAATGCGTGGCAATGATGAGCTAAATGAAACAAAACTACAAACAATATTTAAAACCAATAATCTAAGACCAGCACTGCCAGAAGAACTAATACAATATACTGGAGCTTCACATGGTTCTATTGGGCCTATAGGATTGAAAACAAAAATGAATGTTTATGCTGATAATCTTTTAAAAGACGCTAATGGACTTATTAGTGGAGCTAACGAAGATGGATTCCATTACAAAAACATTGATCTATCTAAAGATTGTACTATTAATGCCTATTATGATTTTAGAACTGTACAAGCTGGCGAGCCTTGCCCTATATCCGGTGAGCCACTTAGAGTAGTAAAAGCAATAGAATTGGGACATATATTCAAATTAGGAACCAAATACTCCGAATCTCTATCTGCAACCTTTTTAGATTCTGAAAGCAAAGAACATCCAATAATTATGGGCTCCTATGGTATTGGAGTTGAAAGAGTTATGGCATGTTATATAGAGCAGCATTATGATGAAAAAGGAATAATCTGGACCAAGCCACTAAATCCTTTTGATGTTCATATATTAGGATTGAACGAAAATAAATTTCCTAATGTAAAAGATATTGCCGAAAAAATATATAACGAGCTTAAAATCAGAAAATATGAAGTATTGTATGATGATCGAAACGAATCCGCTGGTATAAAATTCAATGATGCGGATTTGATTGGGTTACCAATTCAAATTATTGTTGGTAATAAAAACTTAGCCGACAATAAAGTTGAATTAAAATATAGAGATAAAAATGAAAGGCTACTTGTAGATATTGATAAAGTAAGTGCAAAAATTAACGAGTTTTATAATAACTAATATATGAGAGTTGACCTTCATACACATACACTATACTCTGATGGAATTTTAAAACCTGAACAGTTACTACAAAAAGCAACTGACGTAGGGTTAAGAGGCCTTGCTATTACTGATCACGACACAATTGAAGGAGCAGTAGAAGCTATTAAACTGTCTTCAAAATTTAATTTAGATATTATTATTGGATGCGAATTTAGTTGCTTTGAAAATGATAAGGAATATCATATACTTGGATTAAACCTCAACCCTAACGATGAAAACTTAAATAATCATCTGAATAATTATAGAAACGTTAGATTATATAGAGCCAAACAGATACACAAAAAACTTGATATTATTGGTATCAAATTCGATTTTGATGAAATAATCAAAATTGCTGGTGATGCACCTATTACTAGGCCACATATAGCACAAGTCTTATTTAACTATAATGTTGTAAATTCACTCAAAGATGCATTCGAAAATCTAATAGGCGAAGGTTGCCCTGCCTATCACCCTAAAGCCATTTTTCCAGTCAAGAGTTGCATAAATCTAATTAATAGAGCTGGTGGAGTAGCTGTAATAGCACACCCAAGGAACTATATAGATACTACTACATTATTTAATTTTATAGAGCAAGGTTTAGACGGTATAGAAGTTAACCATCCTTCACACACAGAAGAATTAAAAAGATATTATCACTATGTAGCATCTCAATATTGGCTAATTGAAACAGGCGGTTCGGATTACCATGGTAATAGAGAATGGGATGATACCAATTTTGGCAAATATACAGTTGATTATAGCGTAGTAGAATCTATTAGATACCAATCATCTCAAACATAATTATCTTTAATCATCAGCAATATACTTAGAATATAAATCAGGTCTTAATAACTTTGTTTTTTCAATTGATTTTTCTAATTTCCAATCGTCAATTACCGATTTGTTGCCAGATAACAAAACATCAGGAACTGCCCAACCATTGTAATTACGAGGTCTAGTGTATTGAGGTGGTTCTAACAGTCCATTTTGGAATGAGTCTTCTAAAGCAGACTCCAAATCACCTAAGACACCCGGTAGTAGTCTCACAATAGCATCAGTTAGTACTATAGCTGGAAGCTCACCACCACTTAATACAAAATCCCCAATAGATATTTCTCGTGTAATTAAATAATCTCTAATTCTCTGATCAATACCTTTATAATGACCAGCTAAAATTATAATATTCCTTTTCAAAGACAATTCATTACAAGTAGACTGCTCTAATCTCTTACCATCTGCAGCCATATATATTATTTCATCATATTCTCTTTGAGATTTCAATTCCTCAATAGCCTTAAATATTGGCTCACACATTATTACCATACCTGCTCCACCACCATAAGGATAATCATCAATATGCCTGAATTTATCACTTGCATAGTTATGCAGATTATGAAGATATATTTCTGCAATTTTCTTTTCTATAGCTATTTTAATAATACTTGAGTTAATTGCAGATTCCATAATTTCGGGTACAGATGATAAAATATCAATTCTAATAAGACTTTCATTCATATCTCAAAATCCCAAATCATCAAGACCATCTAAAATTTTTATATATATTGCTTGCTTAGCATTATCAGTCATTTTGACAAACTCCTTAACATTGGGAATAGGTATTAATGACTTACTATTATTAATCATTAATATTGGGTGAGCTGGATTATCAATTACATCTTCTACTATTCCATATAAATCATCATTATCATAATTAAATGCCTTGTATCCTATCAATTTATGAGAAGATATTATTGGATTTTTATTATCTGATATATCATCTTCATTTACAAAAATACCACTCTCTATTAGGTCATAAACATCTTTATCACTTCTAATTCCCAAAAGCTCTACCTTTGCTGATTTGTTAGTTTGTCTCCATTTTTTAAGAGTAAATTCTCTTGAGAAATTAAGTGAATAACCAATTCTTACCTTAGTATTTTCATTAATGCTTATCAAACCAAATTGTAGATCCGAAACCTTCATTTCACCATTGTAACCCCTAGGTGCTACAATGGTACCTAAATATTTATAATTCATCATATTCCATATTATTTTACAAAATAATTTATAAATCCAACAAATGCTCAATACTACTTAATTCATTTTCAATTATTCTATAGTTTGGTACAATAGTTTCTACAATTTTCCAAAATTTAGGTGAATGGTTCAATTCAATAGTATGAGACAACTCATGAATAATAATATAATTAATAATGCTATCATTTGCCATAATGAGACGCCAATTTAAATTAATATTTTTTTTATTACTACACGAACCCCAACGTCTTTTTTGTTCTTTAACTCTCACATTGTTGATAGTAAAATTATATCGTTTTGCCAACTCTATAGTTTGAGATACCAAATGATTTTTAGCATTGATTCTTAACCAATTATATAGAATATTCTTAAAATTATCCTTGTGCTCTTCATCAATAAAGACTTTGCCATTCTCAAACTTTAACAAATAGTTATTCAATTTAACAAATTCTATTT
>JBDHXE010000208.1:0-3683 GCA_039810525.1 Chlorobiota bacterium
CGAAATTGACCTTGATACTATCAAATCAAATGGATATGGCTTTCAAATAGAAATGAATTTCAGGATGTGGAAAAAAGGTGCAAGAATCAAAGAAATACCCATAATTTTTGTTGACCGCAGAAATGGCGTTTCTAAAATGAATAAAGGAATTGTATACGAAGCTATTTTCTTGGTTTGGAAATTGAAATTCTTACCCTGGTTATTAAATAAAAAAAGAAAGTAAATTAAGATTGATGACCGATTTATCGATTATTATTGTCAATTATAATGTAAAAGACTATTTATTCAAATGTCTTAATTCTATTTTTCAATCAAAATGTAAGCTCACAATTGAAGTAATTGTAATTGATAATAATAGTACAGACGGCTCTGTTCAATTCCTAAAAAATCAGTTTAATGATGTTAAATTTATACCATTAGATCAGAATTATGGTTTTGGTAAAGCCAACAATATTGGTATTAAATATGCAACTGGCAAATATATACTTTTGCTTAATCCAGATACACTATTAGACGAAAATACTATTGCCAATCTATATCAATATATGGAGCTCAATCCAAATGTTGGTATTTCTACCTGTAAACTATTGAATGGAGATGGAACTTTTCAAGAAGTATGCCGTAGAGGATTTCCTTCGCCTATAGCCGCATTTAGTAAATTATTTGGCATACAAAACTTCTTTCCTAAGTCTAAAATATTAGGCAAGTACAATTTAACCTATCTCGATGAAAATGAGATTAATGAAGTAGATGCCGTATCTGGTGCTTTTATGTTTTTCAGAGGAGATTTACTACACCAAATCAATGGGTTTGATGAAGATTTCTTTATGTATGGCGAAGACCTCGATATTTGTTACCGTACTCATAAATTAGGTTACCAAATAATGTATGTACCAGAGACTTCTACAATACATTATAAAGGAGAAAGCACAAAACGAAGCAATATCAATCACATCAAAGTATTCTTTGATGCTATGCAGATCTTTGTCAAAAAACATTATGCTAAATCATACTTTTTTCTTTCATTCTTAAGACTTGGTATATTCTTAAGGTCTATAATATCATATATATTAAAATATAAAAGAGATTATACTATAATGGCATTAGATACCATTATATTAATAATAGGATTATTAATAGGTACTAAAATTGTATTTCATCATTTCTTGGGATTCCCAGATTATGCCTACCCAATAGTATTTTTAGTGCCACCAGCTATATTAATACTTCTGATGATATTAATTGGTGAATATTTTGAAAATAATCAAAGAATTTCGAGAGCATTTTTTGCTTATACCATATTATTTATGGCGTTATCTACTCTTACTTACTTCTTTCCAGATTTTAGATTTAGTCGAGGCACACTCCTATTTATGACAGGATTTTCTATATTATGGTCGTCAATACTTAGGATTGCAATTATGTTCTATGATAAATATAAAGGTAACTATCTATATAATAATATACTTATTATAGGTGATGAAAACACATACAATAGTATAATTAATGAATTTGGTTCTATAAGCCCAGGTGCATATCAAATTGTAGGTTATGTGACCGATACATCTATATACAATGATAAGTGGTTAGGTACCCCAGAACATTTAGAAGAAATAATTCGCGAAAATTCTGTTAATAATATCATAATATCAGATAAAAAATGGACATTTGAAAATATCAAACAATATCTCAAATCAGGGTTTAGAAACCAAGTTAAATTCCATTTTGCTACACAATATGCAGATTTTGTAGTATCTCAAATAATAAACGATATATTGAATAGCACGCCGAATATTAATAATTTTAAATACACATTACTAAGATATAGGTTAATCAAAAGATCATTCGATATTTTTATTAGTACCATAATATTGCTATATATATATCCGTTAGCAATATTTACTAAAAATGGCAAAAATAGAATAAATAACTTAATTGATATTATTAAGGGAAGTAAAACACTAATAGGAATAATTCCCGGTAGCTCTTTTGATGATACTTTTAAACCCGGACTCATAAATTTTATGAATATTAATAAAAATAAAACTTACGATAATCAGACTATTTATAAATTAAATGAATTTTATTTAAAAAATTATTCATTATCTTTGGATTTTGATATTTTATTAAGAAAAATATTAGGCAAATAATGGCAAAATTAATATTAGATTTTGAAAAACCAATTTACGACTTAGAGCAAAAGATTCTCGAAATGAAAGAATTAAGTAATCAAATAGATATTTCGCGAGAAATTGAAGATTTAAGATTCAAAGTAGATGACTTAAAAAGAGACATTTACAGAAATATTACCAGATGGCAAAGAGTGCAGATAGCACGGCACCCTGATAGACCTCAAACTATTGATTATATTAATGGAGTATTTGATAGCTTTATTGAGCTACATGGAGATAGAAAATATAAAGACGATCCAGCTATAGTTGGAGGTTTGGCTACTTTAAATGGGCATAGCGTAATGGTAGTAGGTCATCAAAAAGGCAAGGATACTAAATCGAATCTATATAGAAACTTCGGTATGCCCAATCCAGAGGGATATAGAAAAGCTGCCAGATTATTCAAATTAGCAGAGAAATTCAAAAAGCCTATAATTACATTCCTTGATACACAAGGTGCATATCCGGGCTTAGAAGCCGAAGAAAGAGGTCAAGCTGAAGCTATTGCTGCAAATTTATTACTTATGTCCGGATTAAAAACCCCTATTATTGTGATTATTATTGGTGAAGGAGCTTCTGGTGGAGCAATAGGTATTGGAGTAGGTGACAGAATATTAATGCTTGAAAATTCATGGTATTCAGTAATATCACCCGAGAGCTGCTCATCTATATTATGGAGAAGTTGGGACCACAAAGAAGAAGCTGCTGAAGCACTTAAACTTACAGCCGCAGATCTAAAAGAAATATCTGTAATTGATAGAATCGTACCAGAGCCGTTAGGTGGAGCCCACAACAATCAAAACGAAATGATTGAAATTGTAAAAAATATCCTAATTGAAGAATTAGCAAAATTTGATAATAATAATATTGAATTATTAGTCAAAGAGCGTAGAGAAAAATTCTATAAAATGGGTGTTTGGAATAATTAATATCCAATGGCTGAATTTATTTCTAATACTGTACAAATTCATATTGCCAAAAAGATAGGTAGTAATTATCATTTCTTAGTGCTAAAACGCACCGACAAAGAAACTATTTACCCTAATCTTTGGCAGGTAATTACAGGTACTTGCAATTACCCAAATGAAACTGCTATTGATACTGCACTTAGAGAAGTTTACGAAGAAACTAAAATTAAACCACTTAAATTATGGGTTGTACCATTTATAGGTTCATTCTTTGATATAAGTAGAAATAAAATTTCTTCTATACCTACATTTGGTATTCTTGCTGACGGCAATTCTAAAGTAGAACTTTCAGAAGAGCACTCCGAATACAAATGGTTAACTCTCAATCAAACTATAGATATTTTACCAATGCCTTCTCATAAAGAAGGGACAAGATATTTTACAGAATACTGTCTATTTAACCAGTTTAGCTACTTATTTGAACACAAAATATGAAAATTCTTATTTCAGTAGTTACATATAACCGATTAGAATTTTTGCAAAAACTAATAAATAGCTTAAGAAATCAAACCTACAAACATAGGGATATTTTAATTGTAAATAA
>JBDHXE010000209.1:0-3675 GCA_039810525.1 Chlorobiota bacterium
TTTTTTAATATCAGTATGATAATTAAGTAGATTATGTTCTAATGATTTGAAAAAATTAATATTTTTAGGTATATCGTTCCAAATATCTTTTATTATTTTTTTATCTATTGATTTAGCTAAATATTGCAAAAATATTGACCATCTATAGCCATTAGTAGGCTCGTCTATAGTAAATTTATTATTATATATATCTTTAAATAAATCAGTAACGTATTGTGTAAAATCATAAATGTTACTATAAAGACAATACTCTATCCAAGTAGAGGTCATCTCCATAAACAAACTACCATAATCTGAAGGTATGCCGTAGCCGTATTGAATTGCATGATGAAATTCGTGAGCAGATGTAATTTGGACAGCATCTATTCCTGTTGTATGATATGCTCTTTTTTTGACACCAAACACTACGATACTATCGTTTTCACTATAATTATTATCAATAGTGATGAAAGAATTGGCGCTAATCACTTTATATTCATTTTCAAATATATCTTCGGTAACTGTAAATCCATATAAAGATTTATCAGCATATACTAAATTAGCTACATATACATCATATAGATTATCGCCACCTCTCATACTATCTATCGGTGGTTTGGCATATCCCAACGAATCTATCTCGAAAGTATAAGCATAATCGAAATAAAATGCTACCGAATCTATATAATCTGGAATTGAATTATTATTCATATCAGTTAGATCTACCGCATCTACTCCTGATGTATCGTAATGAATAACGAACCTATTGAGAGGGCTAATAATTTTCTTTTGTTTAGGTGGTCTTGTCTCATCATCTAATAGATGCTCTATTACTTTGTCTTTCTTATTGTGGAATTGTGTAGTCTGACAATTATAGTAATAATCGCTCGAATATAAAAAATTAGCAAACAAAGTATTAAATAAAAATATAATTAATATGATATTGATTAGTTTAATATTTTATCCTTGTTTTTATTTAAAGAATTAATTAAATTTTCCTTCGGGCTTATAAAACGTTTGCCATCTATAGACTTGATAGAAGATTCTGAGCCTTCTGATATAGCTTTTAGTGTATTAGGAAAAGTATTATTATTCCCTTTCCATATTGAGTATAGTAAATCTCCCGGATAATTTTCGTCAGCAAGTATTTCATAATCTCCTTGAGAACCTTTGAATACATTATCACTTATAATAGCATCTATAGATTCGCCTTTAAGTTCAATTGAGGTACCACACTTATCAAATATATTTTTAGAAACATTAAATATTCCTTCAATATAAGATATTCCAATACCAACACCTTGCATATTAGTGAATGTATTATTTTCTATTTTCGAATAATCTGCCAATACCAATTTACTATCGTTGCCTATAAATATTCCATAGCTATCTACATCAGTAAATGTATTACCAGAATTAACCCCTATTTGATTGTCCTGAATATAATGACCATCGGAATAAATCAACAAAGCAATACCGCCATCTAAGTGCTTATTAGATATTTTCTTTATTTTATTAAAATTATTGCCATCAATTCTAAGTGATTGATTTTCATTAGCTATAATACCATAATTACAATTATCGAATTTGCAATTAATAATAGCAGCGTCTCGATTGCCATTTTTTATTATAATACCAGCGCCGCCATTTAATTTATATTTACCAATATAATTATCTATATTATTATCAAATTCTATCCCTTCTATTCTTATATCGGAATTTAATACAAAAATACCGACATTATTCATCTTGTCTATTGATGTAATTATTGGATAGTTGATACCTTTGATTGTAAAAAATGGTTTATTTTCGGGTACTATAATTGATTCGTGATACTGTAATCTATCTTTTTGGTTAAGACCTTCTATCAAAATTATATCGCCTTCTTCTACACTATTAATAGCTTTTGTAATTGTTTTGAAAGCTTTGGTAGGCGAAGAAGCATCATAAGTACTGATAGTATCACTTCCTATCATAGAATTAACATAATATTCTCGTGAAATTGAAAAATTATATATAATTATAATTAGAAATAAAATATATTTTATCATTTCATATCCATTTTGTTTAAATTGATTAGACGTATATATATATACTAAAATAACAAAAAAATAAATAAAAAAAAAGGACTGCCCTAAATGGACAGCCCTTGAAAATAAACAAATAAATTGATTATGGTTGATAGATAAATGAAGTTACTGAACCTTCATCGCCACTTGTTACAGTGATGAAGTAAGAACCAGCTGCTTTTACATTCATTCTATATTCAATAGTTGAAGTACCATTAATCATTCTATTTTCAGTGTAGATTACTTTGCCTTCTACATCACGAATTTCGATAGTAACTGGACTTAATTGAGTAGTGCTTACATCAAATCTAACGATATCTTTCACTGGATTTGGATTTACTGAACCAATTGTCAAGTTAATATTTCTATTAGTATTATCATTAACAGTAACTAATGTTTCTGCTAAATCTGTAGTTTGGCCGTTAAAATCAACACCAACTAAACGATAAACATAAGTTTGACCAAGAACTAGACCTTTGCTATCTGTAATAGTATATTTACTATTAGCTCCTGCACTTACATTTACGTTAGCGTTGCCTATTTTAATCATATCTTCACTATTAGGATCTTGTCTGTAAATTTCGTAATGTGCTAAACCATCTTCAGATATTGCTTCCCAATTCAAGTTAACTTGTAATTGATAAGAAGTTCCATCAAAATAAGCGATTTCTACACCATTGAAGGTACCAAGCTTACCTAAAGTATTAATAGAGCGTGGGTTTAATGGAGCTGTTCCGCTATTCTTGAAGTTAGCCATAGACCAATCAACATCACAATCAGGTTTGTTGTATTCAGTTACTCTGAAATTATAAGACTTACCTTTTTCAAGGTTAGTTACAGTAGCAGAATTCAAAGTAGTAGTATTCAATACACCTTTAATACCACTTCCCATATCAAAACCAGCTGTAAATGAAGTTGGGCTTGATGTAGATACTGAAGAGTAATCTGTACCATCAACACAAGCACTAGATGGAATAGTAGTACCTTGTCTAACTGCTAACAATCTACCAGTACCACTACCATTAGTCCATTGAACTGTAATTTGATTTTGTTGAACATTAGTAAATATCAATGACTTAGCATGAGTTGTTGGCTCAATTGGAGCTACATCTGCTGTAAATGTACCTGCTGTTAAATCGTAAGCACAACTTGTATTATCATCATCTACTGTAAATACGTGATCGCAATCACCATCAGCAAGATTAAATACAATATTATTAACTGTTACCTCTGTTTGTGTATCAGTTAATGTAGCAGTTGCCAAAGCAGCTGAACCAGTTATATACAATGTTTCATCACAACCTGGATAAGCTGCATTATTTAAATCATCCTGAGCTTGAACTGTTACACTAAATGGTGAACCACTTGTAACTTTAGTTGGTGAAGTTTTGAATACCAACTTAGTTGCTTGTGATTTAGTAGTGGCTGTTCCAGTAGTTTCTGTCATATTGTAGTATTCATTGTTATTATTGCAAGCGTTAGTATAAGTCCAGATATAAACAACATAATTAGTTGATGGATCTAAATTAGTTACTGTAACTGAATTAGCACTACCATTATACACTGCATATCCAGTTCCATAAGCTTGTGCTCCATACGCTGAATTAGCATTGTATGAAGTATAGTT
>JBDHXE010000210.1:0-3667 GCA_039810525.1 Chlorobiota bacterium
AATTAACGATACACCTAAGCTAATTTCTAAAATTGACAAGAAGTATATCATAGAAGCTGCTAAAAAATATCTAGATATGAAGACAATGAAAGAATTTATATTAATGCCCGAAGAATAATCATAATTATCTCTTCTTTTGCTAGCATTCTCCAGTCGTCCTACACTTTTGGAAGTGTAGGACGACTTATTATTTGTACCTCGCCCCAGCCCTCTCCAAAAGAGAGGGAGTAGGAATTGGTGTTTTAAATTTTGACTTTGTTGTATTTGGAATCGAGGATTTAACGGATTTAAGGATTAAGCTGTTTTTAAAATCTGTGTAATCAGTGTAATCGGCTTAATCTGTGATTCAAAAATCTAATAGATGTCCTACACATCTTTGTTTTTAATTAAAACCGTAGGGGCGGAGCTTGCTCCGTCCAAAAATAATAAATTAAATTTGTAAATTAACACTATATTGCATAGCTTTGTATAGTCAAGGTATTCTATTTTATGATTTAAAAATATTGAAAATATATAATAGAAATATAAATATCCTCATTATAATGAATGCTACCATTGGTATACTATACTATACTATACTATACTATACAAAACAACTTATTAATAATATTTCAAAATTCACTAATGGTTTTTCAACAAGAACTCGGAGCCCAACAATATTTTAATGTAGCATTTTTTATTATGAGTTATATTTATTATTAATTTTGATTTTTTTATTATAAAAATAGAGGATAAAATCTATGAAAATCAAATTATTTATAAGCTTATTAATTGTTATATTAATATCTCAAGCAGATTTAAAAAGTCAATGCTTCCCAGAAGGTTGTTTTTTAACGCGTGCAGCATCAAAAGAATATACAGTAGACCACAAAAGATGTGGTAATTGTACTTATACTGTTTTCTTTAGAGAATGCATTCAAAATGGAAATAGTGTAATACTTATAGATTCTATAGTTGCTTCTCCATCAAATCCTGAATGTTGTCAAGGAACTGCAATAAATGATCCAATTGTTTCTGGATATATACTTGAAGAAGCTGCTAAACAAGCTGCCGAAAGTGGAGTTGGTATTACCCGGAGTGTTTATACACCGTCTAAATGTTATAAATGGGTTGGAACTTTAGGACCAGTGCCTATTCATAGAGCAGTATTAGTACCATGTGATATTGGTATAAGTTGTTGTGAGTTTACTTATAATTCAAGTGGTCAATTAATTGAACGCAATTCTTATGGATCTAATTATTGTGATTATGATCAGGCTTGCTTTAAAATTTGTGATTAGGTATTAATATTTTTCAATGATAGTCATTAATGAGTATAATTATAAATTAATTTATTTATGAGGTAAATATGCGTCTTTTTATTATAATTGCTATTCATCTTTTTATGAGTTCAGTTTTATTTAGTGCTAACAATTATGAATGGATAAATTGTACAGAAGGATTGGAAGGAACTTATGGGTTGAACCTTTTTATATTTGAAAATAAAATTTATGATTATACACTTAATATTGTATCAAATGATACTGGTAAAACTTGGCAAGCAAATAAATATAATATAACCGCTAATGATGGGAATACTTATCTTATATATCTTAATTTTTATAATTTTTTTAAATATAGAAATAAATATGTAGGGCTTGGTGCTAATAATTGGCTTTCTAACGATATGATTAATTGGTACTCCATTGGAAAATTTAATGGAGTACCGAGCGGTCACAGCGTAACTAACATATTTGCTACAGATTCAACCTTTTTGATTCAAACTTTTAGTCAAAATAAATATAAAACTTTTTTGACAAAAGATACATCAAATTTAATTTTTCATCCTATTGAAAATGACTTACCAAGTAATTATAAAGTATTAGACTATTCTTATATAAATGATACATTATATGCTACATCGGCATCACCATTTTATATAGCAACTTATTATTATTCTACTGATGGTGGTGTTAATTGGCAACACGATTCAATTGCTAATATAGTAGATCCTATTAGTTATATTAAATATTTAAACAATAAGTATTATATTATTTCTCGTAGGCATCTATGGGCACAAGACGATGAAGGAAATTGGTTTGAATGCCAATCAGATTCATTAATAAAACCACAAGAAAGAACCATTCTTATTTCGTATAAAGACAAAATAATAACTAATACAGAGATTAATGATGTTAATATGCTAATTGCAAGTGATGATGGTGGCAAGACGTGGAGGCGATTCGGTACAAGTAACTTTTATATTAAACAATTACTTGCAATGGGTGATAAGTTAATTGCTAATACATTTAATGGTATTCAAATTTCTACTGATGATGGTAAGACTTGGGTAGAAAGTAATAAGGGAATATTTAAATCAAATTTAAGAGCTGAAAACCAATGGCATAAGTTTGTATCTTATAACAATGAAATAATGACAGCATCAAGAAATTATATGATAGATAATACTATAATGAAATCTTACGATAACGGTAAAACTTGGGTAAAAAAGATTATTGATCCATCATTTATAGAAGAAAAAAATAAAAGAAGGATATCAGATTTTAGATACTTTGTAGTGGGTACGGACTTGGGTGTCTTTGCTTTAAACTATTATGATGCTGTTTATAAAACTAATGATTTTGGGGAAACTTGGGAGAAGTATTCAGATAATACAGGCTACTTCTTACGTGATTATAAAAATACATTTATATGTAATGATACTTTATTTTATTACGATAATGTTCTAAAAGAGATATTTTACTCAACTGATTATGGAAAGAGCTTTCTTCAATTAGAGCATAGCTACAAGGAAAGTTTACCTGACAAGTGCTGGCATTGGGCATTGATAGACGGTACTTTTTATGCTATAAACAAAGATTTTGATTTGTATGTTTCTAATAATGAAGGTAGAGATTGGACTTATTCTACTACTTTTGATTTTCCAATAAGTGAAAGTCAAGGTCCACCTGCTATACAATTTATTGATGGCAATAGAATTTATTATACTCCTTATTCAGGGCTAAATAAATCACTATATGCAACTGATGATTTTGGAAAAACTTGGGAAGAGATTAATTTGCCAATACCAAAAACTGCTCCAAGCACTTGGGTCAGATGTAAAGATAATATATATATTTTATATTTATCTCAATATGAAACTTTAATCTATACATCAAAAGATAATGGTAAAACTTGGGAATTGGTAAGCGAAGGTTTAGGAAGTAAAACGATAACTGATATATTTTCTGATGGCAATAATTTCTTTGCTAGTACTTACGAAGGTCTATACAAACTTGTAACAAATCCTGATGCAGTAGAGGACAATGAACCATTATATCCAATAGAGTTTTATCCAATGCCTGCAGATAACAAGTTAAATATTAAAAATAATTATTTTAATATAAAAGATGTAAAAATTTACGATATTTTAGGAAAAGAACACCCAGTTGATAGTTTTAATAACAGCTATATTAATATTGAAAATCTAAAGCAAGGTGTTTATATAGCAACAATTTATTTTGAAAACAATTGGTTTATAACAAAGAAATTTATTAAAAATTAATAAAAATAAAAGATATTGTGATAATTGAATTTACATTCTCCAGTCGGAGGCTGTCTCACTTTAACGTCACAGTCACATTTTATGTTTTTAGAGAAAGAGCTTGTATTTTTTGATTTTATGTTC
>JBDHXE010000211.1:0-3659 GCA_039810525.1 Chlorobiota bacterium
TATTACCGCTTGCGAACCAATACCCAAAGCCCTCGATATCGAAAACAATACAGTATAATAGCTAAATTCTTTCAATCCAAAATGATACAGCAGAGCACCAGACCCCGCATCTACATTAGGCCAAGGATCTGCTATCTTCTGAACCTGACTCAATACCTTAGGCACCACATCAAACACACGCGATACAGTAGCAAACACAGGATCATTTGCCAAATACTTCTTACCAAATTCCAAAAACGCATCAAAACGAGGATCTGTAATCCTAAGCACAGCATGACCATAGCCCGGTATCACCCTACCTGCATTCAAAGTATCCCAAGCAAACTTTTCCAATTCCTCTACCGATGGAGTACCTCCAAATTTAGCCATAGTTTCAAGCACCCACTTCAAACATTCCTGATTTGCCAAACCATGTAGAGGACCAGCCAAACCATTCAAACCCGCAGAGAGCGCATAATACAAATCAGACAAAGCAGAACTTACCACCGAGCCCGTCATTGCAGATACATTACCACCTTCGTGATCAGAATGAATATTCAAATACAAACGCATTAATTGGCTAAATTTACCACCATCATCTCCCAAACCCAACATATGAACATAATTACCAGACCAATCCTTATTAAAATCAGGAGCTATTCTTGCACCCTTATTATAACGCTTCCTATATACATAAGCTCCAATTGCAGGCAACTTAGCTACTATATTCAATAAATCTTCCAAAGTAGCCTTCCAATAATCCGGCTTCGACATACCCTCTGCATACTTACTTGCAAATACCGATTCCTTCTGCATCACCAATACTGCTGTACTAAACATTGCCATAGGATGCGAATCCATAGGCATAGCATCAATTACACTCCACACATAATCAGGCACACTACCGCGACTCTTTAACTCATTTTGCAAATCGTTTAATTCTTCTGCATTAGGTAGTTCCCCAGTTAGCAACAACCACAATATCTCTTCTGGCAGCTTATCTGTCAAATGCTTTAATTCAATACCTCTTATTATCAAACCCTTATCAGGTGGTACCTCCGAAGTATCGCACACTAACGACTTTACTCCCCTCATTCCACCATATACCTGCTTTATTGTAACTTCGCTTACTACCTTATCGCCATAATTATTTATAAAATTTTTAATTTTTTCTGATTGAGGTGGCAGTACCTCTTCTAACTTCTTCAATAGCAATGACATAATGATTCTCCAGTGGATAACAAAATAAACATAAAATTTATTTTATTAATATTAATTAATTTGTTGATTTTTAGCAAAAACTTATATTTCAAAATTAACTTATTTTACTTTTATTTCAAAATAATTTGCTTGTAAATTGTAGAATAAAATTCATTCCTTAATAAAATAATATATAAGCCCGAAGCAAGATATTGCTTTTTTAATACAAATTCTTTTTCTACATCTAAATTATTATCATTCATTAACGAAAATTCACCCATAATAGTGCCATTTAAATCATAAATTATTATATTATGACGGCCCGGCACTCCAGTACTATACTTAATTATCATATCACCGTCTTCATTCTGATAACTCACCAACTCACTCGCTCTAAACACCCTGATAGGCCGCAACTCTATAGCACAAGCATTGACTTTTAGACTGCCATTACTAATAGAAGACTCAATTAAATCATCGCTCCATTTCATATAATTAATAGCTATCGGAGTTTTTTCAGCACCACCAGCCAATACCGTACCGCACAACCTCATTATAGGTAGCTCTCCAGTAAAATCAAACATCTTACTTACCAACCCCACCACTACTACTGAATCACCTACCATTCTATACAATATTGACCCATTGACCACCGAATCCAAATGAAAATAATCAGATCTATAAGTAATAGATGTCTCATAATAAGCCTCCATACTACTACTTGCGCATATATTATCTATTTGTATATCAACATACAAATAATCACCGGGCGATTCCTCATAATTATCCACCTTCGCAATAGTACTAATTACAACTCTACCTCTCACCCGTACATAATAATCCATCTGGCAGTCCACACTCTCAATTACTATCCTAATAGAATCATCTATCAACCTCGGAAGATCAGACTTAATTACTACATCAAAACAAAAACTTCCCTTACCATTTATCACAACATTACTTACATCACCTATTTTGATAGCACTATCACCACTAATTATCTTTACCAACTTAATATCGTTCATTTCGTTATTAGCAATACAAATCGACCTTCTTACCTCCATAGTAGGGCATATTCTGTCCAAATAAATACTATCTACCGAAAATCCAACATCTACTATCGAACCACTTACAAGCAAAGTATCGCTATCTGAGCAATTATTATCATTAGTTACCTCCAATATATAAACACCAGCCTTATTGACCTCAATAAAAGGCTCAGTACTACCCGTATTCCAACGATACTTATAACCACCTTTCTGATACTTAGATTTAAGACTAATTGAAACATTACCACATATATAATTCTGCCCCTCTATTACAGCTTTTGGACTAGCTAATACACAAATATTGATACTATCATATAATACCTTATCACCATATACAGTTCGCAAATAATACATCCCAGCATTCACACTATCAATACTATTAAACTTAATTTCGAAACTATTCGATTTAAAATTATTCGGACCAGACCATTCAAAAACCATCGAACTATTACGATAATTAATATCAGGAGTAATTACCAAATCAGAATATTGGCATACAATCGTATCTTCAAGATTTACATTAAATTTATTAAACGACTGTACCATATTAGGTAGACCATAAGAATTTACACCATAAGTATCATTAGCCAAATATACACCATCAGCTACTATATCACAATCAACAGAATCAGGCTCAGAAATCAAACCTAAATAAGGATATTTGAATCGCGAAAAATATATCTTTTCATTAAGACCTATTTGCAAAGCACCCAGAAATGTTTCACCTGTCTCCTTATACACCCTCTTTTCACTTTTCGATATCTCAGATACATTATAATTTGAAATATCATACCTATATATTTCTCCATTCTTACTTTCAGAAACATATACATACCTACCACTGGCAGAAAACTCAATCCCATAATTATAAAAACGACTACCCGTTGGTATCACAAGAGGTTCAGAAAAAATACCCCTACTATTATCAAACTTAAACAACTCAAAATAATTCCTACCCTCACACACATACGACAAATACTGACCATTCGCCGAAAACTTCATATACCCTATACTTTCTTTCCAATTATCAGCTATCTTAGTTCCTATACTCTGACTCTTAGATACAGCAATACCAGCACTAGTTACCAAATACACATCAAACAAATCATTATTCCAGCCACGAGTTACTACCCAATAATCCCTATTATTACTATGCTTAGTTGCACTTACCTTCTCAGTAGATTTAGCCAACAAATTAACATTCAAAGAATCAATCAATATTTTATCATTAAATACCCTGATTTTAGTATAATTAAACCCCTTATTCACATAATTATCACCATTCTCATCTATATAATACTCCCCCGCATCACTTGTAAAAATATAATATTCGTGCAACCTACTTGGTATCGGAATAATGATAGCACTTTGAGTAGCAGATAGATGAGAATACAAAAGAGAATCCTTACCATTTACTACCCTATTATTTTT
>JBDHXE010000212.1:0-3578 GCA_039810525.1 Chlorobiota bacterium
TCGTGAGTCCAATAAACTACTCCAAACTGGCTGGTGGCTATTGCTGTTTTTCTGTCTAAAATATCTATCTCTTGTATCCCCCAAGCATTCCATGGTACTATTGTATCTAATACTTTTTGCCAACTATTGCCACCGTCTTTTGTTCTATAAATTACATTTGATACTAACATTCCTATTGCTACTTGCATACTACCTACGATATAGCCAAATTCATTGTCTATAAATTTTATTTTACTTGAATAAAAATATGGATAAATAATTACTCCAACTTTTTCCCAAGTTGCTCCTTCATCTGTTGTTTTAAACATAACATGAGTTGTATCTCCCTTTTTTTTTAGGATATCCAACACGACAACATAAATTTCATCTGGTGAAATCATTGCTATTTCCTTATAATTGCCATACATAGGAGCTGGCATGATCTTATAAGTCTCGAATCCGTCATGAGTTACTACCAAGTCTCTTAAATCACAAGTTATACCGTGTTTATAATCATATATATTTATTTCTCGCAAGCCGGCATATTGCTTGATATCTAATCTTTTATAACTCCAATTTTTGCCGCCATCGGTTGTTTTTATTATATAATTTTTATAAGTTCCAATTACACAATAATCTTTTGTTGGGTAGGATATACTTAATGCCTGTATCAATGAATCCTTAAAAATAAAATCTTTATAAACAGTATCCCATGTTATACCACCATCTGTTGATTTGACTACTCTATTAAGACTGTTTGGAAGATGACTCATAACATCAATTGCCATTATATTAAGTGAATCAAAGTTGTCTATACCTACAAATTCGTTGACAGTTATTGTACCATTAAATACTCTTTCCCAATTATATGTTTGTGAAATTAAATCTAGATTAATCAATAAAATTAATATAAATAATAAATTTAAATATTTCATAAGTGCCTCTAATTAAGGAGTGAAGGCAATTTATTTTGCCTTCCCTATTAATAATTATTTTACAAATTTACCCGTTTTATATAAGTTATCGTTTAAGTATATTCTATATATAAATACGCCACTCTGATTTATAAAAGTACTTATGATATAATTTATATTAATTGCTTTAATTTTCATATCTTTTTAAAAACAATATATATACTAATAGCAAAGTTAACTAAATTCCAAATTATATCCAAATTAATTATACATTTTATTACTTTTTTATACTTTATCGAAAATATACCACTAAATGTTTAGCCTACACCTTAGAAAAACAAAAATGTGTTAAACGACAAGCTCCGTAAGTCTTTGATAATAAGCTGCTTGCAACAACAAGTCGCCCTACACTTTCGGAAGTGTAGGGCGACTGAAGAATTAAATTAATTTTTTGTTTTTAACTTATGAAACAACTTCTTTTAGAAGTCTAATTAATATTATTTAATCTGATAGGCTATCGAATAATACTTCTGCAATATCTTTCACTTGTACATCAGCTTCTTTTGCTTTTACTCCATCACCTATCATAGTCATACAGAATGGACAGTTGAGGGCGATTGTTTTAGCGCCTGTTTCGAGTAACTCTTCTGTTCTTTCTAAGTTAATACGTTTACCTTTGTTCTCTTCTAAGAACATTTGTGCGCCGCCTGCTCCACAGCACATAGCTTTATCTTTTGTGCGACGTGTCTCTTTAATTTTAAGTCCTGGTACGCTTTCTAAGTCTTTACGCGGTTCATCATATATACCGTTATATCTACCAGTATAGCAAGAATCGTGGAAAGTAACTCCGTCTAAATAGTCCTTATTATCTTTAAATGATAGCTTCCCTTGTTTGATAAGATCCATAATAAATTGAGTATGGTGTATTACTTCATAATCAGCACCAAAGTCAGGGTATTCATTTTTCAGAATATTAAAGCAATGTGGGCAAGTAGCAACTATCTTTTTGAATTTGTATTGAGCTAATGTTTCAGCATTAGCTTTTATCATCATATCAGCAAGATACTCGTTGCCAGCTCTCCTTGCTACATCACCATTGCATTGCTCTTCTGTGCCTAATATTGCAAAGTTAACCCCTGCTTTCTGCATCAATTTAGAGAATGCTACTGATACTTTCTTGTTCCTTTCATCGAACGAGCCTGCACATCCTACCCAAAACAAAACATCAAATTCTTTAGTCTCGGCGGCTATTTGTATATTGTGCCCTTGAGCCCAATCAGCTCTTTCGCTTGGAGAAAATGCCCAAGGCGTACCATTTGTTTCAATATTGCCAAAAGTTACTTGCAAAGGTTCAGGTATATTGGCATCCATCATTACCATTGAGCGTCTCATCTCTACTATAGCAGTTACGTGCTCTATATTGACGGGACATTCTTCCATACAAGCTCCGCAAGTAGTACACTGCCATAGTGCTTCTGGTATTTGGTACTCACCAATATATGTTTTTTTCAAAATTACATCTTCTTCTGGTGTAGGCTGATAATTAGGGTCTTCTTGTATCTTCAATAGTATTGGCATTTTGTCCATAGTACGCTCGCGCACTTGTATTATCACTTCACGAGGATCTAATATTTTGCCTGTAATATTAGCTGGGCATACGCTGGTACAACGTCCACAATGAGTACAAGTATAGCCATCCATTAGTGTCTTCCATTTAAAATCTTCTACATCAGATACACCATATTGTTCTATTGTTTCATCTTCAAAATTAATAGGTTTTAGCTTGTTAGATGGCCCAATTGTAGATAGAAATACGTTAGGTACAGATGTTAGTACATGCAAGTGTTTAGAAAATGGTAAATAATTCATAAATCCGAGGATACAAACTATGTGTATCCAAAAACCTATATTGTGAATCAAAGGTGCGTAATCGGGCGATATAATTAACGAGAGCAAAGAAGCAATAGGTCGCACAGCCCAAGTAGCATCGCCACCCATAGTGATTAGTGAAGCATTTTCAAAAAGTAATGATGTAACAATAGTAAATATAGTCACCAAAATAATTGCAGCTTCTATACCTTCGCCTTTTACTTGCAATCTTTTTACTTTGAACACATATCTTCTAAATAATGCCCATATAGTAGCTACAATAATGGCTAATACAAATAGATCTGTCAATATAGTGATTATCGAAAAGATCGGCCCTAAATAATTAAATAAGTGATTGATACCAAATCCTGTAAATACAGAATTGGCTGCTGAAAACAACAAGATAAGAAAGCCCCAAAATATACTTGCATGAATTGCTCCAGCTTTCTTATCGCGCAGGATTTTCTTTTGTGCAAAAGCAATTACTAACGTCTGTAAAATTCGCTCCCATATTCTATCGAATCTATTATCAGGTTGCGCAAGCTGGAGATACTTGATTAACCTATTCACATTGTAGAAAAAATATCCAGATGCCGCCAAAAATACGACAATGAATATGATATTGCTTATACCAAAGTTCATAGTTTTTTTAATTTTTTATGTTACAATGTTTTGAATATAATGAAAATATGTATATGAACTACATCTTTGTTGAAATTTATATTTCATTTTTGAAAATTTATTTAAACTATACGTAATTGATATTGTCAATTAAATGTATTTTATATTTATTTTTATGGAGGTTTTAAATGAAAA
>JBDHXE010000213.1:0-3525 GCA_039810525.1 Chlorobiota bacterium
GCACAGTTTTATTGTAGTTTTTCTAAATTAGTATTGGGTTATCCGAGGAGGGCGCGCGGTCCAGCAATAATATAAATATAACTCAGCACGACTTTTTCTTTTTTTCTATTGCTGAGTTTGTGTTTTCTTTTTTGTATTTAATTAATATTTTGAAATATTTTAGGAATAAAGGGAATGAAAAAAAGTTTTATTGTTTTATTAATGTTTGTAAGTCAAACATTAATTTCTTTATCTCAAGAACCACAAGGTTTCATTTGTTGCGATAGAACTGAAATAAACTATGAACTAACAGACAGTTGTTGTGTTTTAGTAACAGTATTTAATGAAGACTGCAAGCAGCTTGGAATAGATAAAGTTTTAGTTCAAAAATATGATAATCAACTAAATGAATTTGTTACAGTATATGTTGCGACAGATACATTTTATTTATCTACTAAAGTATGTCCTGATATTGGAGAAACTAGTGTTATTATTCGAATTAGAATTACTCTCGACTATAATGATGATATTGCAGCTTGCATATCTGATAATTGGATTGAAGGGAGGACTCAATATACAGATACAATTAGTGTAGATAACTGTTGTGATTGTCCAAGCAGTAGGCAAAATTGGATAAAATATTCTTTATATAAAAGTAGAGATTGCCCTGATAATGGCTGTAAAGTAAATCTATTAGATTTTGATATTCCCGCTGAATATTCTTGTTATACAAATTATAAATTAAAATGGAATGATGGGACACCAATAAGCTCAATGAAAAGTATAGCTAATGACCCATTATATACAGAAAGTAAATGTATTCCAAATCAAAAAAGTCTAATATTGCATGTATATTTATACAAAAATGGAGAAAGCGAACCTGCTTGCAGTATAACAAAAATATTTCAATGTAGGGATGATTTACCAAGTATAGATACAACTGAAAACGTATGTACACCTGATTGTTTTAATGATGCTTGGGAAACTCCACGATTAGAAACAATTGAAGTACCTGAAGGTTCAGGTTGTCACGCTGATGTTCTGTACACATATAGAAAAGCATGCCCACCAACAAATTATCAAGACCTACAGGTTCTTCAAATTACAACAGAAGGATGCTATATCAATCTTACAAACAAAGAAATATATCAAAAAGCAGTTATTGGATTAATTAAGTTAAATCCTATGGGATTTAAACCAGAATTAAATACGATTGGTTGTGATACAACTTGGAGAGTGGTAAAAACAGATTGCTGGAGAAACTTATATGAATATGTTCCACCAGATTTTACAATAAATAACCTCTTTGGTTATATAAAGGTTGTTTATCAGCAATGTGATACTGGACAATGTTGCATTCAAAAATATGTGGTTTGTAGAGATTCGTCTGAAAATTTAATAGTAACTCCAACTGAATTTATACCAAGCAATAATCCTGAAAGCTGTGTTTTTATTGAGGAGCTTGAAGGAACACTTATGCCTGTGAAAGGTCCTTATGGTACTATTATTGGTGTGTTTTATCCTGATATTTGTTATTCATCTTGCGATTGGGTAACAATACATAAAGGTCCTTTTATTATTCACGGTAAAGTAAGTATAGAAAATGTTGATTATAATATGGTTGACGGAAACAAATTAAAAATTGATTGTTCTAACAATAGTTCGTGTAAATTAAGGATTGAATACTTTAACTTACAAGGAAGCTTAATTAACACAATTAATAAAACAATCTATGGAAATGAAAACGAAATTGACATAAGTTCTTATATTAACCAGAATGGCATATTTATTTATAGAATATACTTAAACGATAACTTATATAAAACGGGTAAATTTATAAAATAATAATTATTTTAGGGGGGTAATTCAAATTGCCTCCCTTAATATTTGAGGTGAATATGAACAAAGTTTTTATAGTTGTAATTTTAACTATATTAAATTTTCAATTTTCATTAAGTCAAAGATATGACTGGAAGAGAGTATTTTATGATAATTTGACAAACAATGGTTTTGTAGGTATAGATAATTTTGATTCACTTAATATAATGGCAGTTGATAGAATGAATAATCTTCCAAAAAGTCTTAATAGAGTAGTAAAATCGACAGATGGTGGCATAACTTGGGATACCGTTTATAAAGATTTTATTTTTAAGGATTCATTGATACAGGCATTAAGTATATCCTACCCAACAAAAGATTATTGTGTAATTGGAACTTATAAAAATTATATAATAAAAACAATAGATGGTGGCAAAAATTGGAGTTATAAAAGATTAGATATCAAGCAATATGCTGGCTTGCGAGAAATAAATATGCTTGACGATAAGCACGGTGTAACTTATGATTATAGAAATATGGTTGTTACTCATGACGGTTTTGAAACATATAGGGTAGTTCCTCCACCTATGTATGGGAATTATAGACATGCAAAAATGTTTTCCCCATCAGAGATTTATGTTGTTTTTTGGGATATTTTAAAACCACATGGCGACACTAATCATATAATTTTTAGAACAAAAGATGAAGGGGAAACTTGGGAAAAAGTTGGAGTAATAGTTCATCCTTATTTTTGGTCAAAATCAATGAAATTTATAGATAATGAATTTGGCTATATCGTAGGTGGAAAGCAAGAAGCAATAGGAATGCTTGAATCAAATGTAATTTATAGAACAAAAGACGGTGGTAATAGTTGGCAAAAAGTATTAGATACAATAGTACCATGGAATGCTTGGGGCATACAAGGGATAGATATTTTAGACAGAAAAACAGCAATCGCCACAAGCCAGTTTGGAGTAGTTTATTGGACTCACGATGGTGGAGATAGTTGGCAACTTGATTCAAATAGTATGATACTTGAGCATCTTCCAGCCACACTATATCCTTGCATATTGAGAGAGCATACAGCACTAATAGCCGACTTCCGAGATAGGATAACACGCTCATCACTAAAACCAACAGGTATAAAGGAAGGTGAAGATTATTTTATATCATCTGGTAGTTTTATATATCCTAACCCAGCTACTGACTTTATCACTTTGCAAGGGGATTTTTTGCAATTAAATAGTGTTCCGTTCATTGAAATCTACGATGTGATGGGGATAAAAGTACAAACTATACCTTATAACCTAACTCCCGCCCTCTCCGAAGGAGAAGGAGTAAGGATTGATGTTTCTAAACTTTCACACGGCGTCTATTTTGTAAAGTTTGGAGATAGAGTAGAGAAGTTTGTGAAGATGTAGAAAGGTGCGTTTTTGTAACCTCACCCCAGCCCTCTCCAAAGGAGAGGGAGTAAGCGTTACATATTGTAGGGGCGGAGCTTGCTCCGTCCTTGTTTTTGTGTTTATATTATTACTTGGTTAGAGCAAGCTCCGCCCCTACTAAAACAAACCCTTCTACATCTTAATAAATCTCTGTACTCTTTCGCCTATTTTAATATAATATGTGCCTGCGGGCAATTTCTCTATATTAATTATATGATTTTTGGCATTTTCTTGTATTGGCTCTGTTATTAGCTCTATTCCCATCAGATTATATATCTTAATATTA
>JBDHXE010000214.1:0-3499 GCA_039810525.1 Chlorobiota bacterium
TTTTAATTTCATCTAAATCAAAGTTTACTGAACGGCCGTTTCTCATACTTAGGTTTTCGGCACCAAAATAAATTGCATCTGCACCAGCATTAATTGCGGCTCTTAGAGATTCCCAAGAGCCAACAGGTGCCAAGACTTCTACTTCATTAACGTTTACCATTAATTTTTCCTAATTTTAAAAAAGTTTTTAATAATTTTCAATTCATCGGGGTTAAAAAATCCAAATAAAAATAGGATTATAAAATAAATTAAAATTAAACCTACCTTTATCAGGATTTCAAAAATAACATTTTCTAATAATATAAAATGGTTGATTAAAAATACGATAGCAGCCGAAATAACAATTGTGACAATTCTATTCCACTCATATCTGATAGGATATATAGATAAACTATAGTAATAAAGTATAGCTGCACTAAATAGATAAGCTATAAATGTAGCCCAAGCGGCACCTGTATATCCAAATATTGGAATTAATATAAAATTAGCTATTACATTGACAATTGCCGCAAGCCCAACAGCAATTGGTAGATATTTCGTTTTCTTTTCTATCAAAAAGCCTGCTGAGAAGTTTGTAAACATTCCATTAAAAAAATAAGCTAATAATATTATCGGTATTATATGTAAGCCTTCCCAATACTTAGGATTAATTAATTTGCCTCCGATAAATGGGATTTGAACTAAATATTGCATAAAAAATGAAAAGAAAAGAAATATAAATGAAGATATTAATGTAAAATATGTTAATATTCTAGCATATAGGTTTTTGGCGTCTGGCTCAGTATAATTACTTAGGTAAAAGGGTTTCCAAGCATACTCAAAAATCGTAACGAAAATCATCATTGGTATGCCAAGTCTGTAATTGACTTGGTATGTAGTAATTGCTAAGTCAGAATTTGTGAGCTCTTTTAGAATTGGTCTATCAGCTACTTGTAATATAATACTTGAAATAGAAGCTGGAATTGTAGGAATACCAAATTTCAACATTTGTTTTAACAATTTAGAATCTATTCTAAAAGTAAGATTCTCTTTAAGGATTGGAATAAAATAAATAAAGGCAAAAGTCGAACCAATAATTTGTGCTATAAAAACACCTTCTGCTTGCATTGACAGTGGTATTAATAATATAAAATTAAAAGCAACTGTAATAAAAATAATTATAAATTTGGTTACTGCAAATTTCTTTGCTTGTTTAGACATTCTCAAATACCCATAAGGTATATATGTTAGTGCATCAATAAATGGCATTAGAATGGCTAATGAGAATAGTAATCCAGTGTTATTAAGTTCTCGGGAAGCAATTATATCCCCTAATATACCAGAATTAATGATTAAAAATATTGTAAAAAAGAGTGAAATACTATTAATAAAGATATATGAATTACTAAATGCTTTTCTTGAATCTTCTTTATTATCAAAACTATAAAATCTAAAATAGGCTGATTCCATTCCAAAGGAATATACCACATTGAGCAAAGCTACTATTGAAAATGAATAAATTACAAAATCATATTGGCTAGTATCGAGGTAGTTGGTATATATAGGTGTAAGTATAAAGGATAGGAATCGCCCAAAAATAGAAGACAACCCATATATAATTGTTTCACCTGCTAATGATTTAATCTTATCTTTCATTATCTATGTTGCTATAAATTTCAAAAATAATATATTATATTTAATTACGGCAATATGAAGTAATGTAGTATCTATTTTATATTATTTGACAAATTTTAGAATTCTCATTTATTATCATATTAAATTATAATATAATTAAATATTTCAAAAATCGTATTAGTGCTTATTTACAACAGACTAAAATGTTATGCAACGTATAAAATCTAGATTAAATACTAAATCTCCTGATTATTTAGAAAATGTCAAATATTCAGAAAAGATTATTAATAAGTTGAACGATGAATTACAGAGAGTTAAGCTTGGTGGACCAGAAAATTCGAGGAAACGCCATATTGAAAGGAATAAATTATTAGTAAGAGATAGAATTAGTAAATTATGCGATGATAATACTCCATTTCTGGAGTTAAATGCATTAGCGGCTTTTAATATGTATGATAATGAAGCTCCTTCTGCTGGGATAGTAACGGGAATTGGATATATACATGGGCAAGAATGTATAATAGTAGCTAACGATGCTACCGTAAAGGGTGGGACTTATTTTCCTATGACTATTAAAAAACATATTAGAGCACAGCACGTAGCTATGCAAAATCATCTTCCTTGTATTTATTTAGTAGATTCTGGTGGAATATTTTTACCATTTCAATCAGAAACTTTTGCCGACAAAGAACATTTTGGTAATATTTTTAACAATCAAGCTTTTATGTCTAAAATGGGAATACCCCAAATAGCTTGTGTAATGGGCTCTTGCACAGCAGGTGGCGCTTATGTACCTGCTATGAGTGACGAAACTATAATTGTACGCAACCAAGGCACTATATTTATTGGTGGTCCTCCATTAGTAAAAGCTGCTACTGGAGAAATTGTTACTGATGAAGAATTAGGAGGTGCTGATGTGCACACTAAAATTTCTGGCGTTGCAGATCATTTAGCTGAAAATGATGAGCATGCTCTCCAAATAGTTCGCAATATTGTAGAGAATTTCGGCAATAGAGCTAAATTCCAAATTCAGAGATGCGCTCCAGAAGAGCCATATTATGACCCTAAAGAGCTTTATGGTATTGTATCTGAGAATTTGAGAAAGCCATTTGATATGTTAGAAGTTATAGCGAGAATAGTTGATGGCAGTAGATTTCAGGAATTTAAATCGGAATATGGGAAGACATTAATTACTGGATTTGCTCGGATTATGGGATACACTGTTGGTATTGTTGCGAATAATGGAATTTTGTTTTCAGAGTCAAGCCAAAAAGGGGCTCATTTCATAGAATTATGTGCTATGAGAAAAATTCCATTAATATTTTTACAGAATATTACAGGATTTATGGTAGGCAAGCATTACGAACATAGTGGGATAGCTCGAGATGGTGCTAAGATGGTGCATGCTGTAGCTAACGCTCAGGTACCTAAATTCACTGTGATAGTAGGAGGTTCTTATGGGGCTGGTAATTATGCTATGTGTGGACGTGGATACAATCCTAATTTGCTTTTTATGTGGCCTCAGGGTAAAATTTCTGTAATGGGTGGCGAACAAGCGGCTAATGTTCTATCTACTGTAAAAATTAAGCAATTAGAAAAAGAAGGCAAGCAATTGACTGATGATGAAATAAGACTAATTCAGGAACCAATTTTGCAAAGATATGAGCATGAAGCAAGTCCTTATTTTAGTACTGCACATCTTTGGGATGATGGAATTATTGATCCTATTGATACAAGAAATGTATTAGCTATTGGAATAGCTTCAGCACTTAATAATAAAATTGAGGATGCTAAATTTGGTATTTTTAGGATGTAATGATGAAAAAGATTAATAAAATTCTAATTGCAAATCGTGGCGAAATAGCTTGCAGAGTAATTCAAACTT
>JBDHXE010000215.1:0-3430 GCA_039810525.1 Chlorobiota bacterium
GAATATTACGGGCCGGGCAAGATATGGATGCAAACAAGAAATTTGCCTGCATTTGCGAATTTAATTAGTAATTTTATACCTGCTAAAAAATCTTAGTAAATTGTAAAAGAGGGTAATTATTGTAGTTTGGAATTGTACAATACTAATAGGCTTGATAAAGATTTTTATAATAGAAATCCAATAGTAGTAGCTCAAGAATTAATTGGGAAATATCTCTGTAAAATAGATAATGACAAGTTATTGATAGGCAAGATCTGCGAGACTGAAGCATATCTATCGGATAATGATGAAGCAAGTCATTCCTACCGCGGTATTACTAAACGAAACAAATCTATGTTTGATGATGCTGGTAATATATATGTATATAAAATATATGGTATTCATTATTGTTTCAATGTGGTAACCGAAGCCAAGGGTATTGGTTCGGCTGTTTTGATAAGAGCTATAGAGCCTATTTATGGGCTTGCTCATATGCAAATTAATAGGGGGAAGATAAATAAGACTAAAGAATTGTGTTCGGGACCCTCTAAATTTGCACAAGCATTTAGTATAGATCTGAGTTATGATGGCAATTCTTTGCTTGATAGCAAGATTATTTATATATCAGATATGGGGGTTATTGCTAAAATTGGGTCGAGTGCTCGAATAGGTATTAGCAAATCTACGGATTTGATGTATAGATTCTATGAAGCTGGTTCACAATTTGTATCAAGGTGAAAATATATATTTAATTTAAAGTAAAATATTTCTTTGTCTAAATTGTTAAATAAAATGGATGTTTAATTTTTTTTGGGAGATAAATGATGTCAGCATTAGTTTTAAATATTCATTATCAAACACCTGAAGTCAACAAAATAGAAAAAGTGGTTCAGGCTTTAAGAGATGGTGCAGTGCTATTGTACCCAACAGATACCCAATTTGCATTAGGATGTGCCTTATCTAATAAAGAAGGAATAGAAAGAATACGTAGTATTAAAGGAATGACCGAAAATCAAGCAATGACATTCCTGTGTGATTCATTGTCTAATATTTCAGAATTTGCCAAGATAAATGATGAAGCATATAAATTAATTAAGAGATTAATACCTGGCCCATATACATTTATTTTGCCTGCATCTAAGCAAGTGCCAAAATTTGCACAAAATGCAAAAAGATCTACTGCTGGTATTAGAGTACCCAATCATAATTTGTCGCAACAGCTATTGAAAGCGATGGGCAATCCAATCATTGGTATTTCTGCTCGTGCTAAAGACCAAGCTCCATCGTTGATCGATGATGATATATTGGAGAAATATCATAAATTAGTAGATGTGGTAGTAGTGAGCGATCAATATAATTATGTAGGCGAATCTACTATATTAGATCTTACAAGTGATGAATTTATGATACAAAGAGAGGGAGCTGGTATGGATAAGTTACAAGAATATGTAAGAGCGTAGATATGCCAAAGGATAAATATCCTATTACTCCTGCTATAAGAGCTTTACGACAAAATAATGTAGAATTTGAACCTTTCGAATATGAATATCAAGATAAGGGCGGCACTTCTCAGACCGCCCTCGAATTAAATATAGATGAACATTCCGTTGTTAAAACTTTAATTTTTAAAGCCGATTCTAATATAATATGTGTGTTGATGCATGGTGATAAAGAAGTGTCGACCAAAGAATTATCGCGAATAATAGGTGTAAAAAAGATAGAGCAAGCAGACGAAAAATCAGCTATGAATATTACAGGCTACCAATTTGGGGGTACTTCGCCTTTTGGGCATAGGAGAGCTATTCCTTTTTATTGCGAAGAATCTATATTAAAAATAGAGGATATTTATATTAATGGCGGCAAAAGAGGATTTATAATAAAAATTAAATCTAATACTCTACTCACTATTCTAAAACCAATTTTAGTAAATGTAGCTATATGAGATATATATTAGTTCTAATGGCAATACTAATTGCCAATAATTATTTGTTTTCGAAAGATGTACAGCCTTTGGCTGCTTTCAAAATTGATTCGCTATGGTATATAATAGATTATAATGGAAATACTATAACAAATCCACTAAAATTAAAAGAGATATTAGCTTATTCTGAAGGCTTTTATGTAGTGTCGATGGATTATGAAAATAAGTTGAAATATGGATTTATGACTAATGATGGGCAAGTAGCTTTGACTAATTTTGATGAAGTAAGACCATTTATGATGGGAATGGCAGTAGTAGGTAAAGATTTTGAAGTATCTAAAGATTCTACTATTCGTATGTATGGATATATGAACAATAAAGGTCAGGTCTTGGTACAACCTAAATATCTCGAAGCTTATAATTTTTGTGATAGCTTAGCTTGGGTAATGAATTATCATGAGCGAGGTTATATAGATATGAATGGTAAATTCAAGCTTAAGTTAAAGACTAACGACTTTGGTAATAATTTTATGGAAGGTCTTGCTTCGTTTTCAGATACAAGTGGTCATTTTGGTTTTATTAACGAAAAAGGTGAGATAGTCTTTGGCTTGAATTGGGATGATGCGGGAAATTTTGTAGAAGGTAGAGCTAAGGTAAATAAGATGGGTATGTATGGATTCATTGATACTACGGGCAAATTGATAATTAAGCATGCTTATGATTTTGCAAATGATTTTTCGAACGGATATGCTTTTGTAGGTATTCCGGGGGAAAGTATGTATAAGCCTCAGTGGTCGCTTATTAATAAATCGGGAGCAAGAATGTTTGACTTCAAATATGACGATGTAAGAGATTTTGCAGAAGGGTTAGCAGCAGTAAAAGAAGGTAATAAGTGGAAGTATATAGACCCTCAGGACAAACAAGTAATAAAGACAGAATATGATGAAGCGGAGCAATTCCAAAATGGCTTAGCTTATGTATATAATTCGGGATTGAAGATTAGTGGATTTATAGACCCATTGGGCGAATTATTAATATCAATACCACTAGAAGCAACAGAAATAATAGATCTTAGATTAAATAAGAAAGTAAAGTAATTAGACAATTAAATTGAATAAATTAGTATATTTGCAAATATTTTATATAATATGGTGATAAAATGGAGTTATATTTAGATTCAGCTAATATTGAACATATTCGTCATTGTGCTGACTTGGGTATTATATCTGGGGTAACCACCAACCCATCTTTGTTAGCAAAAGAAGACCCCTCGGTAGATATTAAACAAAGAATAGTTAATATCTATGAATATGTTGGTGGGCATTTATCAGTAGAAGTAACTTCTACCGAAACTAAGGGTATGCTGAAAGAAGCAGATAATATTTTGAGTTGGTTCCCAGATGCTGTTATCAAAATACCGATGATACCCACAGGGCTATCAGCGGTTGCAGAATTATCAAAACAAGAGATTCCAACTAATGTAACATTGATATTTAGCCCAACTCAGGCTATTGCTGCCGCTAATGCGGG
>JBDHXE010000216.1:0-3402 GCA_039810525.1 Chlorobiota bacterium
TTCTAAGTATCAAGAAATTCAACAATTCATAAATGATTTTTGCAATGAGAGCCAAATCGAACAAAAATTAGGCAATACTATAAATAATCTCAATAAAATAGAGACTGATAGCCCTAATCAAATAACTACTAATAATCAGAATATTCGTATAGATCAAACTTCAAAAACTAATAATGATACCTCAAATAGTAACCAAACTCGAAAATTAACAGATGAAAGATTTGTTAGAGTTTATTCCGAAAGTATCAATAAAATTTTGGGGCTTAGTGGCGAAGTATTAGTTCAAACTAGACTGATTAGACCATTTATATTAGAACTACAAAAAATAAAAAGAGAATTTCTCGAAATTAATACAATAAAAGAAGATATATTCCTAAGGCTATTCGACTACGAAATAGATGAAGAAATTAAAAGTAAATTTAATGAATCATCAATATTATTAGATAAAATTCTTTCGATGCTACTCTCTCATATTCAGAGTTTTGATAATTTTAGCCGTAGATTAGAGATTACTACCGACAAACTATACAACGAATCTGTAAGCACCAGAATGAAGCCATTCTCCGAAGGATTAAGCGGATTCCCAAGAATGGTGCGAGAACAATCCAAAAAATTAAATAAAAAAGTAGAACTAATTATAAAAGGCGAAAATACAAAAGTAGACAGAGATATTTTAGAAAAATTAGAATCACCTCTTAATCATTTAGTCAGCAATGCTATAGACCATGCAATCGAAGCGCCAGAAATAAGACTACGTAATGGTAAAACTGAAATAGGTAGAATTATTCTCGAAGCCAAACATACCGCAGGTATGCTTATGATTTCGGTGTCAGATGATGGTGGCGGTATTAATAAAGATGTTCTCAGACAAAAGATAATCCAGAGAAATAGAATTACTCCCGATGTAGTAGCCAAATATACAGATAACGAACTTTATGATTTCCTATTCTTACCAGGATTTTCCACAAGAGAAGAGACTACAGAATTAAGTGGTAGAGGGGTAGGATTGGATATAGTTGCCAATGCCATTTCCGAAATAGGTGGATTATTAAAAGTAAACTCACAGCTGGCAATTGGCACTACATTTACTATGCAGCTACCACTTACACTATCTGTAATTAGATCATTATTGGTAGAAATAGCTGGGCAAACCTACGCATTTCCTATTTCAAGAATAGAGAGAGCCTTGATTATATATAAGCACTCTATATATTCTGTCGAAAACAGCGAATATATAATATATGAAAATATGAATATTGGAATAATCAATGCAAGACAAATATTTGGCTTTAATTATGAGCAAGAAGACATATATAGTTATAATATAATTATTATAAGCGATAGATTGAGTAGATACGGAGTAGTAGTAGATAAATTCATCGGTCAGCCAGATCTAGTACTGCTTAAATTAGATAAAAAATTAGGACGAATACCAAACATAAGTAACGGGGCTATTCTTGAAGATGGCTCTCCTACATTGGTGATAGATGTAGATGATATGGTACGCTCAATAGAATCAATATTGAAATATGGTAAAGTCGATAAAATAGCTGGTCAAGAGAAAGTTGTTAAAGAGAATAAAGTAAAAAAAATATTAATTGTAGAAGATTCATTGACAGTAAGAGAAGTAGAGAGAAAATTATTAGAAAATAAAGGCTACAATGTAACTGTAGCAGTAGATGGTATAGATGGCTGGAATGTGTTGCATCGTGGCGAAGAATTTGATTTAATAATTAGCGATATTGATATGCCAAGAATGAATGGCATAGAATTAGTTAAAAAAATAAGAACAGAAGAAAATTTTAGAGATATTCCAATTATGATAGTATCATACAAAGATAGAGAAGAAGACAAATTAAAAGGCTTAGAAGCTGGAGCCAACTACTATCTTACTAAAAGTAGTTTTCACGATGATACTCTTATAGATGCAGTTGAAGATCTAATTGGTGCAGTATAATATTTAAATCTTATGAATATAGCAATAGTCAATGATTTAGAAATAGAAATTAATGCCCTTGAAAGACTGATCAAAGATATCAAAGGTTATAATATAATATGGACTGCTCGTAACGGCAAAGAAGCAATAGAGCTATGTCGTATTAATAGACCAGATCTAATACTAATGAATCTAATTATGCCTATTTGCGATGGTGTGCAATCCACAAAAATAATTATGAAGGATACACCTACACCAATAATTATTATAAGCTCTTCTATCAATATATACCAATCTAAAATATTTGAAGCAATGGGTTATGGCGCTTTAGATGTAAGCTCTATCCCTATTAATAATGATAATAAAAATGATTTGCTTCGCAAAATTGATATGATTGCTAAATTGTCTAACAAGCAAAGAATTAGGCAAAATGAGATAACTGTGGACACTTCTTCAATTAATACTAATAATATTCTTCTGATAGGTGCCTCCACAGGAGGTCCTAAAGTAATTGCCACTATCTTAGAATCATTGCCTAACAAGATTAATTGTGCTATCGTAATCGTACAGCACTTAGATGCTCAATTTACCAAAGGAATGGTAGAATGGCTGAATAATTATACCAAAATTCCAATAAAAATAGTAACATATGGTATGCCTATCAACAACAATAATATATTTTTAGTAGGAGGCAACGAGCATTTTAGATTGAATAACAAATCGGTTTTCGAAGTAGCTGATAATCAAAAAGGGCAGCACTATACTCCATCCATTAATATACTTTTTCAATCATTCGCAGATAATGATAAATACAAAGGGTTGGCTATTATATTGACAGGTATGGGGAACGATGGTGCAAAAGGATTGCTCTCTCTTAAAAAGAAAGGTTGGCATACATTAGTACAAGATGAGAATAGTTCAGCTATATATGGTATGCCAAAGGCAGCTTACGATTTGGGAGCTGCAGACAAAAAATTAAATATTGAAGAATTAATTAGTGAAATTAGAAAGTATATTATAAATGGAGCGTAAAATTGGATAATCAGTTAAAGGATTTATTAGAAAAGAAAATTCAGAATTATAGAATAAAAGTACTATTAATAGATGATCAAAATATAGTTGGCGAAACTGTCAAAAGAATGCTAAACGATATCCCTGAAATTGATTTTTACTTCTGTATGGATCCAGCCAATGCTATTAGTAGAGCCGTAGAGATAGAACCCACAATTATACTACAAGATTTGATTATGCCCGATATAGATGGATTAACATTAGTCAAATTCTATAGAGCTCATCCTAAATTAAAAGATATACCTATTATTGTATTATCTAGCAAAGAAGAGGCTACTACTAAGGCAGAAATGTTTGAAAAAGGTGCAAATGATTACCTAGTCAAATTACCAGACAAAATAGAATTAATTGCTAGAATCAAATACCATTCCAATGCATACATTAATCTTTTACAG
>JBDHXE010000217.1:0-3366 GCA_039810525.1 Chlorobiota bacterium
TAAATTAGAAGTAAATGGTTATGTATTAGTAAATAAAGTAGTAGTAAACAAATAACAGCTATTTTATTATAAAAAAAAACTTCCGAAGAGCAATCTTCGGAAGTTTTTTTATTTATTTTGTAAGATTTTTAGAGTTTTAGAATATATTTTATTATTTCCAATCGACTGGATATTAATAAGCAAAATCATAGGTGAAAAATTATGGTATTTAGTATATATGTTTATTGAACTTTCATTTTGATTATATTCATATTCTACTTTATTGCCTAAAATATCACACAGTTGTAAGTTTAAGAATTTTCCTTTTATATTAATTATGTAATTATTATTATAATTAATTGACATTGTGTAATCATTACTTTTTTCATTCACAGATACTATTGAATCTTTTTTGAACCATAATTTATTAGCAAATTGTAAATTATAGCATTCTGTCTGGCATATTATCAAATTGCCAGAAAATACAAGCATAAATAAGATTATTATAATTGACATTTTAATCATTTATAAATTTACAATTTTTTTATCTTACGATTGAGATATTTTTTATGGTATAATATTTTATTTTTTACATAGTTAACTATATTGATATACAATTAGTATGTAAAAATTTAATTTTTAGTAAATAATTAATAAGTATTTATGCAATTATTAATTGTAAAATTAATATATTTAATGATATTAAATTGCAAAAATTAATTTTTTGAATGAATACTTTAAAAACAATATTGAAATATTTGATAATTGCTGATGATTTAGATAATCGCCAAACAATTATGAATTTCTTTATACAATTGGATAAATCAAATGTTTCATCTCAAGAATTAATTAATTATATCCAATCAAATAAATTGGATACAGCTACCATAGATATACTTAATAATTTAATTTTGCTATTTTCTGATATTCCGCTTAATTTTAAAGAGGATGATAAGCAAAATGATGAGTATGCTCAGCTAAGATGTTTCATAATTGCTGAATATTATTTTCACCTCACTGATTATACTAAAGCAATTGAACAGTTAGTAAGATGCACTCAATTACCTATAACTAAGCAAAATATCACTGTAAATTTAGAAATAGTGTACTATAGATTAATTCAATCATATATAGCTATTTCAAAATTGGATTTAGCTAAGAGAGTCGGACTGTTATATCTGCAATCTAATCCTCATAGTGAATTGATAAATAAAATAGTAAATAAAATCAGTCATAAATTTGCTTCTGTAATTAAAAAGCCTACTATTTCTCTTTGTATGATAGTAAAAAATGAAGAGGAATTTTTAGATGGTTGTCTCGCCTCTGTACAAGGTATAGTTAATGAAATAATAATCGTAGATACAGGCTCTACTGACAAGACAATAGAAATTGCAAAAGAATTTAATGCCAAGATATATCATTTTGAGTGGATAGATGACTTTGCTGCAGCAAGGAATGAAGCCCTTAAACATGCTACTTGTGATTGGATTTTGTATTTAGACGCCGATGAACGATTGATTCTACACGATAGATCATATATTTTTAAGATAATCAATTCTTTGCCTAATAATATTGGTGCTATATTATGTATTTTAGAGAGTTTACATTCTAAAAGCGATGGTAGCAGCGAGATGCATAGGGGTGCATATCCGAGATTATTTAGAAATTACGGATACCCAAAAATAAGGTTTGTCGGTAAAATTCATGAGCAAATTACTCCTTCTATCCAAGAGTTAGGTAAAGAATTTGTAGATTCGGAAATAATTATAGAGCACTTGGGATATAATAGAAATAATGAAATAATTGCTAAAAAAGTAAAAAGGAATTTTGATTTACTTTTGCAGTTAGTGCAAGAAGAGCCATTAAATGGCTATGCTTGGTTTCAATTAGGTCAGACTTTGGGTAGGTTGCATTTAACTCAGCAAGCTATTAATGCAATTGAGTTTGCTATCGCTACCAACAATTTGTCTAAATCATTAAAGGCATCTGCTTATTCTACTTTATCACAATTTTATGGAAATTCAAATAATATAGAGAAGTGCTTAGATTATGCGGAATTATCACTAAGTTTGTCGCCTAAGCAGCAGTATGCTACACATTTGAAAGCATTTGCTCTGCTACACTTGAAGAGGTACGAAGAGGCAATAACAGAATTTAATAAGGTATTGCTCTTTAAAAATGAAGGACAAGATTATACAACTACGGGGTTTGATATTGAAATACCTATTGGATTAGTTTATGATGGAATAAAAAAGGCAAAAGAGTATATCTCTAATGAGATGGGAAATTAATATTTAATAATTTAATAAATATTTGATATGAAGTTAATTTTGATAGTATTATCGGTAGTTTTATTTTGGTCTTGTGATGGTGGATTAAAACCTATATCTATTCAGCAAAAGGCAATATTAGATGTATCATTGAAATTTATAAATAGTAATACTAATTGGCCACCAAAAGATTCTTTGTATGGCATAAGAATAGCAGCTTTCAAAAAAATGCCTGATAGTAGTATAATTAATGATATAATTTTAGGAAATGCGTATTTTACTATTAATTCGTTACCTCTATATGTAGATTCCACTGGTACACGATTTGTGATTAGTGAAACTCCTACTAATTTGGTATATATAGCTGCAGTACAGCAATATGATAGTTTGATAACTTCTCAGAAGGTAATTGGTATTTATACAATTACTGGAGATAAAACAAAACCTTCAAGCTTAAAAATTGAAGAAGGACAGTATTATTCTATTAGGATAGATGTTGATTTTAATAATTTACCACCAATGCCATTTTGATTATGATTAAATATATAATATTTTTAATAATATGTTGTTCAATATATTCTTTATCTGCTAAGACTTTGTCTGGCATAATTAAAGATTATAATGAAGTCTCATTATCTGGTGCAAGTATAAGAATAGAGGGTTTGCCAATAGGTGCAATTTCTAAAAGTGATGGTAGATTCACTATCAATAATTTACCAGATAATAAATTGAAGATTTCAATAATTGTATCTTTGGTAGGATACAAGACTTTTCATCAGGTTTATCAATTAGATTCTCAAGTTACAAATGTAGTAATATATTTAGAAATTCAGCCTCTGCAATTAGACGAGGTAGTAGTAACGGCAAATAAAAGAGTGCAGCAAGTGCAGGAAGTACCAATCTCGGTATCGGTAATAGATAGTCGTGGTATAATGGATAGAGGTATTACAAAATTAGATGAAGCTCTAAAGTATATTCCGGGTGTAGAGGTCAATCAAGATAATGTAAATATAAGAGGCACTTCTGGTTTTTCATTTGGAATAGGATCTCGTGTGTCTTTACTTTTAGATGGCTTCCCTATGTTAGCTGGTGATAATAATGATATGAAGTTTGATGC
>JBDHXE010000218.1:0-3361 GCA_039810525.1 Chlorobiota bacterium
CATAGCAGTTGCCAAATCATTAAAATGAGCATTCATGCCACCTACATAATATACACCAGAAACAAGCGATGGCCCAATACCGCCAACATATTTATCATTTGTTTGGTCTTCATCTGTAACGCCATTTGGGTTAGAAGTTACTACTTCCACATCAAATGGTCCCAATGGAGTCTTATTATAAAAAGTATATGTGCCTACTACTAAATCTTGATATTGCCCTTCTTTGATATACAAACCAGATAAAGTAACTGGAGTCTGAGCTACACCATCTACTTTCCAATTTATTGTAACAGATGATAAAGGCTTAGGTGCATAATTTTTGACCCTTGCTCTAACTTGAGTAACGCCTGGTCCAAAACCTTCAGCTGGTCCAAAAAATCCAATTGCTCCACAATCGTTAAGAGTAGGTGCAATTGATTGACTAAATAAATCATTTGTAGGATCAGAATCAAAAGGAAATCCATTTACATTGCTAACTTGAATTGTTATTTTAAATGGGTTGTAAGATGAACCTTCGGGATATGTGAAGCTATAATTTCCTAAGTAAATTTCTTCTGTTTGATCTTTTTTAAGATTACCAGTCCAATTCAAGATACCTTGTACGACACCATTCACTGCCCAAGTAATTGTACATTTCTGTAATACTATATTGTTTTTACTAGCAAGAACAGCTTTTACTGGATATACTCCTACAGAAAAAGGTACTACGGGGCTTGTTAAAGCAGTGAATGCCGCATCAGGGGTAGGATCTCTCAAATCTACTGTATAATCTTCATACTCGCCATAAATACTATTATTACATGGCGGAGGGGTGCTAGCATATATTAATCCAATTCGCATTCTTGTAGTACCAGATAATGCAGTAGCGGGTACATTAATAGTTGTAGAGAATGTTGCAGCTCCATCAGACGATGTCAAAGTAAAATATTCACTTGAATTGTCGAATGCACCGTCATGATTGTAATCAATCCATAATCTGCATTGATCGCTCGACCAAGGGTTACCGTTAGTAACTTTTATAGTATAATCTTTACCTTTAATAAGAGCAGTAGATTTGTCTGTATAATTAGCATAACCTCCAGAAGTGCAACCTGAGCTGTTATTAATATCGCCTAATGATACGTTACTAATATACTCGTCGCATACAGAAGTACTAACCGTACAATAAGATTGTGAGAAAGCAAAATTTGTTACAGATAAACCCAACAGGATTAAACTTAACAAAATATGTAATTTTTTAAGCATTATAGCACCTTTAAAAAATAATTAAATAAAAAAAGTAATACAACTTTTCATTCAGTCTAAGTTCATCGGAAGCTAACATATGAAAAAAAAAGGATATTATCAAATAATTTAATTGATTTTGTGATGATTATTAAATATTTATCATCTTTTATAATTATATGAAGTATATTTAATTAGACGATAATTTTGAATTGAGTAAGATTATTCCAATATTTTTAAAATCTTATAAAATGAAATTAGAAGCACTAATACCTAATTTTAGCTTGCTTGATGAGCCAGTGATTTTTGGTAAATTCCCACCGATATTTAATATATTAATATATCCCATAAATGCAAAACAAATTGCTTCTTTTGCATCACCATTTATTGAATAATCATCTATTAATGATATTTTATAATATTTTAGCTGGTTGATTAATAATTTCACAAGATATAAATTCTTTCTTCCACCACCAGATACTATAATTGTAGAATTAATTGGAGCATATTTCTTAATATGATATACTATACAATAAACAGTAAATTCCGTTAATGTTCTTATTACATCTTCAGCTTTATACTTTCTAATTAAAAAATTATTAATCATACTTTCATTAAATAATTCCCTGCCAGTAGATTTAGGTGGATTTGAATAAATATACTCTATACTCTTGAGTTTATCCATTAATTCATCAATTACCATACCCGAATTAGCAGTTTCTCCATTTTTATCGAAATTCTTATCATAAAATTGAGACATTGCTATATCTATTAGCATATTTCCTGGGCCTATATCAAAAGCTTGAATATCATCAATAGATGATTGTTTGAGCATAATTGTACAATTTGCAATACCACCAATATTTAATGCAACTACATCTTCTGATTGTATTTTTAAGAAATGATAATCGAATAATGGTATTATCGGTGCGCCATGCCCACCAAGAGCTATGTCTGCTGAGCGAAAATCACCTATTACCTCTTTTTGTAATAGGGTAGAGAGTGCACTAATAGAAGTTAATTGTAGAGTTGAGCTAATTTTTCTATCAACAAATAGTTCTGGGATAGGGTTGTGCCATATAGTTTGTCCATGAATCGATACTAAATCTACTAAATCAAAATTGAAATTAATATCACTGCATATTCTTCGTGAACAATCTGCAAATAAATGTGCTAAATAAAAATTTAATTGAGATAATTCCTTAATTGATGCATTATTATCAATTATTCTTAAAATTAAAGCCCTGATTTCTCGATTTAATTCATATTCATTATAATTAATTAAATCAAATTTATATTTTCCATCTTCTTGATAAAACTTACACAAGGCAGTATCTACCGAATCTAAAGAGGTACCAGTCATAATGCCGATAATAATTTTTGGATTTTGCATAATTGTATTTACTAAAAAGGTGTCCAAGCAAAATTCATCACAGGGAAGAAATAAGGAACAGTCATAAATACAAAACCAAAATCTGCTGATACAGTTGTATTAGCTAATCTTATGGCTGCTAACAGAGCAGTATTGGTCCTTTTGGAAATATTAGTATTCCATAATTCACCTACAAAAAATAAATTATGATTAGATGATAATTTGGTAGTGATACCCAGTCCTAAACCAAATGCACCATTTTCATAAACAAAGTTATAAAGATTTTCATTTAACCTAAAATCATAATAATCTTCATTACCTGTCTTAGCAAATACAATACCTGTAATATCTGTTTTATCCCCATAAAATGTAAAATTAGTATATATATGATTGATATTATTTGCATTATTTAGAAATGCTAAATTACCACCTATTGCAACCTTTAGCCCACCAGACATAGACTCCCATTGTACATCATATACAGTCAATTTCAAATTAGCCATACTTGCTTGGTATTGTGATTCTATGATAGGTATAAAAGTTCTACCCGCTGTAATAGATAAAAAATCGGATATACCAAATCCAGCATAGAAGAAACCAAGCATATAATTAGAAATAAAATGATCCGAACCAATTTCAAAAGCACTTGGCATAATGAAATGGCGATGTCTATGCCTATTTTTTGAAGATTCTTTGTATATTTCTACTATATCATCTTCATAGATTATTGGGCTACCTAATAAATTTTCAAGTTTGATATATAAT
>JBDHXE010000219.1:0-3326 GCA_039810525.1 Chlorobiota bacterium
TAAGACTAAAGATAGCGTTTTTGCTCCAAACTTATTAAATCCAAATGATCATAGTCAAGATATATTATTAAGTTCTAATTTGAATTGGAGTAAAGTATCAAATGCAAATAATTATAGAATTTTAATTTCAGTCGATTCTACATTTAATAGTTTTACATACTATTTGACTACAGATACTACGATTAATCTTGGTATATTCGAGCTTCAACAAAATCAAAAATATTATTGGAAGGTACAAGCAATGGATATAGTAGATACCTCAGGTTTTAGTAGTACATGGAGTTTTAAAACAAAAAATGGGTTAATAATACCAGTTTTATCTTCCCCATCTAATAATTCTAAGAATTTACCATTATCTTTAAATTTATCGTGGTTAGCTGTACCAAATTCAGTAGGATACATTTTTGAGCTATCTGATAAACCTTCTTTTAGCAATATAATTTTTACAAAGACAATATCTGATACTACAATAAATGCTAGTACGATGAATTTAAACTATAGTCAAAATTATTTCTGGCGCATTAAATCATTTAGTAATATGGATACTACTAATTATTCTGCAGTTTGGAAATTTAAAACAATTTATTTATTAAGTATAAATTTAGATTCAATAAATTCTATTCATAATAAAATATATTATTATGGTAACTACAATATTACTGACGAAAGTGCAATAGTTGAAAAAGGTATTTGCTATTCTAAGAGTAGCTCTCCAACGATTGACGGTAATGTAGCAATATTAACAAGTAATGGATTGAGTGGATATGTTAGTAATTTAGATTATGATTCAAAGTATTACATAAGAGCATATATCAAAACTGAAGTAAATACGCATTATAGTAATGAACTTGATTTAAAAATTGGAAAACACTTAACTATTAATTTACTAAACAAGTGGAATTTAATTTCATCTTATATAACTAATTTTGAAGATTCAGTGCAGAACGTTTTTAAGGGTATTCTTGATAATATTGTAATTATAAAAGATCAAAATGGTAAATCATTTATACCAGCTTATAATATTAATCAGATTAATAAATTATCATTTAGAAAGGCTTATTTAGTATATTCTAATACTAATCAGACTTTAGAAATGACTGGTGAAGTACCCGATAGTACTAATAATTATGTAGATCTTCAAAGCGGTTGGAACTATTTCCCATACTTATTAGAAAATGCACAACAAGTATCTAAAGTGTTAAATGATTTGGTAGTATCAGAGCAGTTGTTAATTATAAAAGATTTAGATGGTAATTTATTTATTCCAGCATATAATATAAATTCAATTGGAAATTTAAAACCGGGTTGTGGATATTATCTTTATAATTTACAAAATTATAGATTTTATTTTAATAAATAGTTTTTAAAATTAAGTATTAAATATTGAAGGAAAATGAAATATTACAAATTTTATATAGTTTTTTTAAGTTTAATTTACTCTTCTTTATCAAGTGATTTTCAATCATTAGAAGATAAGGTATACTTTTATAAAGATAAATTTAAAGTTAATTGTTTGAATGAAAAAATTACAAATAACAAAGGTGATAATTTTGATTCGCTTTATGGTACACGAAATATGAGGACTGTTTTATATGGAATAGCATATAGAGGAGGTGCAAATAATTTCTATAACAAATACGAGAAAAGAGATAATCGAAATCCTCTACCAAGTGGTGCTTTGCAAAATTTGTGCAATTTAGGGTTTTCGGAAGCAATTTATCTTTATACAAAAGGATATGATGAATCTGAAAAAGAGTTTTTTACACGAAGCAATAAATTATTTTATCTTCAAAACTCTATGAATACACCAGATGAAATTAGAAATCTATTAGTAGAGGTAAAATCAATAATAGATAATCCTGATAAAGGTCCTATTTATTTTCATTGCTGGAATGGCTGGCATCAAGCAGGGTTTGCAGCAGCTACCATTTTGATCCAGTATTGTAATTATTCTAATCAGCAGGCTTACGAATATTGGATTGAAAATACTGATGGTGCTTTTAAGGGATATGATAATGTAAAAAATATGGTTAAATCTTTCAAACCATATGATGATTTAAAAATCGATAATAATGTTAAAAAGCTAATCTGCCCATGTATGAATGAAGTACATTCTCAATAAGTAGTGATATCAATAATTCCAATTCGTTCATCTAATTAATAATTACACTTATTAGATTTGGAAACGAATTGGAATTATTAAACAAATATTTATTTAAAAATATTTTGAACTTTGCTCATAAATTCGTTATATGAGATTGGATAATTCCTATTCAAATATAATAATAGTAAACCATTGATAATGTAGAAATATTGATCTTCTTCAATTTTATATTTTGGTTTAATTATTTTGGGTATCAAAATCAGTTTATCAATCAAATCTGTATTTTTTCTAAAAATTGAATTTGTTTCAATAAACAACAATTGAAAAATACCAGTATATTGAATAAAATATTTGATATATAAACTATAGTATTGTTGATAAAAATCTTTGTCATTATTATTATAATTGGCAATAATAAATGTCGATAATTCATCAATAAAACTATCTATACACTCATTTATCAGATTGTTTAAATCTTTAAAATAAACGTAAAGTGTAGCAGGCGAATAAGCTGCTCGCTCTGCAATATTCCTTACATTAAGAGCGGCCAATCCTTCACCTTTGATAATTTCTTTAGCCGCATCTACAAAGAACTTTTTTGTTCTCTCCTCTTTAATATTTCGCTCCATTTTCGAACTCTCTTTTTAAATCAATATATTAATTTATAACACACATATATAATATCAATAATTGTTATAATAATTTTAATATTGTTACAAAAATAATATTATTGTTTATAATCTCAAAATATAATTTTTTCAATATAGTATATTTATTTTTATTCAATAGGGTTGTTGGTTTGTTATATATAAGTACATTGATTTTTCGTAAAATTAAACTTTATGGTATAGTAAACGTCATACTATTGTAATGATAGGATAATATTGTTTTTATGTCTGGTTTCTTTGTATTTATTTCTATATTGATTTTAGCATTTATAGCACTTGATATTTATTTAATAAAAAAATTACAAAAGATTGCAATACTGCAATCTTGGAATAATTGGATAATAAGGACAGTGTGGCTAAGTTCTGTAGTTTCATTAATAATTTTGATAATAGTATTTTCTAATAGATTATTCAATACGCTTGGTCAAGCAACTTTAGTAGATTTACTTAAATTCGTATCAATTTGGTATCTACCAAAATTGTTAATATTTGTAATAGCCTTCCCGATTGATATTTTTAGGTTCATTAAGGGTATAATAGTAAAATTATTTTTT
>JBDHXE010000220.1:0-3277 GCA_039810525.1 Chlorobiota bacterium
TAAGAGATGCGTAAAACTCAATTGGAGCATTTTGAGTATATGCTTCTATCTTTGGTGCCAATATTGGCAATATAAGAAATATTGAAAGTGCTGATGTTCCAAAGAGAATAATAAACCCTCGAATTAATTTATCTCTACTTATATATATGATAGACACTAATAGCCCAATAAAATATACAGCACCAATTAACCAGTCATAATCTCCCCAATGAATTTTAGATTTAAGAACTTCTTTAGTAAATTCATCATATATTCTTGGTATGAACAAATCTATATTTTTCATAATAATTGGGAACCAAAATAAAGCTAGAGCAAAGAGAATTCCAATTATAGCAATAAATATAGTTGAAGATAATTTCCATCTTATAGTAGATGTAGCTGTGTAATATAGAGTAATTGTTGCTAAATAGGTAATAGGGAAATATGCTAATGATGAATAATGAACTATCTTTGTCTCTACAATAGAAAATATTATAAGCACTACACTTAATAGCAATAAGTTAAATATTTTAAAATTAATTCTATCTTCAGTATCTTTGATAGTGTTTCGTATTGCTCTTAGTATAAGCACAGAAGCTGGGAAACAACCTATTAATAATATTATAAAATGATAATATATCGGACCGCTATGCCCTGCATCGCCAGTAGTAAGCAATCTAATCTGATAGATTATAAATTCGCTTATCAAACCATTATCTGAATTGATGATAATTAGCAAATACCATATTCCAGCGGGTATTATTGAAATAAGTGTATATATAAATAATTCTTTGTATGGTAGTCGGTATAATTTTCTTTTAATAAAAATAAAACTAAGCCAAGTAAGAGTTGGCAGGAGAAATCCTACTGGTCCCTTGGTCATTACAGCGCATGCTACTGATAGTGAAGCAAATATTATATATTTAAAATTTAATTTTTCTGAATAGTATCTAAATATATAGTAAATACCTATGTACATAAATAGATTGAATAAGGGATCTATAATAGCAGTTTTGAAGTAGAAATGTGGTAATATTGAGCCAATATACGTTAATACCCACAACATACCAAATATTTCATCGAATAGTTTTTTCCCAATTTCGTATAAGATTAACAATGTGATGATCCCAATAATAGCATTTGGAAGCCTTGCAGCAAATTCATTAATTCCAAAAATATGCATAGATATTGTTTGTAACCATATAAATAATGGTGGTTTTTCGTGGAATGGTACAAAATCTATTCTTACATTAAGATAATCGCCTGTTGCTATCATCTCACGAGCGGCTTCTGCAAAATTAATTTCGTCCCAGTCGAAAAGATGAACATTCCCTAAATATGGAATAAAAAATAAAACGCCAATTACAATTATTAATAATTGGCGATTAAATTTAAAATTGTATTTCATTACGCAATTATATTATAAATTGGACCTGTGTTAGTTAGAGTGCTCTCTATTAGGTTTACTCTAAATGATTTCATAAAACCAAATTGTATATCTTTGTATCTGTCTAATATGTCTTGATAATCACCATTTACTTTTTTAATTCTTAGCAATGTAATATGTGGAAAGAATTTTCTTTTTTCTGGTTGGAAACCTAATTTTATCATAGATTTTTCAATATTATTATAATGATATATTATTTGTTTATCTCTATTCAATATTCGAGCAAATAATAATTGTGGCTGTGCTTTGAGGGGCATTTGCCCTATTCCTTCTATTTTCAATATTGAGTTTATTTCTTTTAGACTTCTTGAAGTAAATCTGATTAAATCATTTATTCTGTCTTCTTCTACGTTGCCCAAAAATTTATATGTGAAATGTAGATTGTGTCTTTCTGCCCATTTACCTTCAAAATAAGGATAGAAGGCTTCTTGTAGCTCTTCGTACAAACCATTGAACAAGGTATTGTCTATAAATGTACCGTAAAATAATCTTTTAGTAGCCATATTAAAATCTCTATAACTTTTTACAAAAATAATTTAAAATTTGATATTTGGTACTATAAATTTATTAGTTGTCAATTAATTCGGTGAATTGGAATTCATTGCAATCGAATAAACCCTTATCACTTAGTTTAATATATGGAATCACTAATAAAGCCATAAATGAGGCTGTCATAAATGGAGCTTGTAGCAAACAACCTAATTCTTTAGCTTTTTTATTTAATTCTGTATATTGAGAGGCTACTATGTGTGCATTATTAGTACTCATCAATCCTGCAATCGGAAGCTCTAATATATTAATTTCATCTCCATTTACTACACAAAGTCCTCCTTTGCTATTAATTATAGTATTAACTGCTGTGCATATATCACTATCGGTAACTCCTATAGATATTATGTTATGAGAATCGTGTGCTACAGATGTGGCAATTGCGCCTGTTCTGATACCAAAATTTTTAATAAACCCTATAGCTGGTATGGAGTCATTATATCTATTTACTACTGCTATTTTAATTATATCTTGACTTATATCTGAATTAATTATACCATTAGTAGGTGTTAGTATAGCAGTTGATTTCTGAGTTATTAATTGTCCTTCGATTGCATTAATTACCTTAACTTGTATTGATTTATTTGAATTGATAGCAAATTGCTCTGGTTTTTTGTAATTACAATTGAAATTATTAATTTTATTAATTTTTGTACTCTCAATCTTAACTTTACCATTATCATATACAAGCTGACCATCAATATAAGTTTGTAATACATCAAATGTTGTAATATTATTTACTATGCACATATCTGCTGGATCTCCAATTTGCAGCATACCTACATTCAAGTTATAATGCTCTTTTGGATTGATAGTTGCAGCTCTTAATACATTAAAGAAATTATGCCCTTTGGCTATAGCTCTTGCCATAATTTTATTAATATGTCCTATTAATAGATCATCTGGATGCTTATCATCTGAGCAAAACATACAATGTTGTGGATATAAAGATAGTAATGGATGCAATTCTTCGAAGTTTCGAGCGGCAGTTCCTTCTCTAATCAGTATTTTCATCCCATATTTTATTTTTCCGATTGCTTCATCTAATTGAAAACATTCGTGATCGGTTGTGATACCGCTATCAATATACTTTTTTGCATTTTGGCCTCTTAGCCCGGGCGAATGCCCGTCTATTGGCTTATTATACTTATGAGCTATATTAATTTTTTTATATACTTCATCATCACCATTCAATACACCGGGGTAATTCATCATTTCGGATAGATATTTAATATCGTCACGAGATAGTAATTGGTCAATTTCTTGGGAATTGATAATAGCTCCCGAAGTTTCATAATTAGT
>JBDHXE010000221.1:0-3257 GCA_039810525.1 Chlorobiota bacterium
AAGGTGCGGGCTCTGCTCTTTACGGAACAAGTGCATTAGGAGGAGTCATCAATTTGATTACAGAAGAGCCATCAGATAATTTGGAGATTAAACTGAATACATTCACGGGTATATATACCAAACCAAGGTATGAGCAATGGGTATGGACAAATGATAATAATTTATATTCTGGTATTCATACTTCTATTAGTAAAAGATTTAATAATTTTAACTTATTAGCATCTGCTCAGTATTTTAGTAACAATGGATATAGAGAATATAATGATGAGACAAGGGGCTCTGTATTTACTAAAATGAAGTATAAATTAAATGATTATTCTCATCTCTCTTTATTATTCAATTATACGAGTGCTGATAGGGCTGATTGGGTTTATTGGAATAGTTTGGATAGCGCCACTCTACCCCCTACTAATACCAACAAAAATATTAGATTGCACTCGGATCAAATATCAATTTTTGGTGATTATAACTATATTATAAATGATAATAATTTTCTTTCAGTAAGGACAGGTGCATTTATAACTAAGTTTAATAATTCTTATAATGAAAGTAATTTAGAATATAGACAATCAAATGCTGTCAATTTTAATACAGAAGTACAGATGAATACTAACGTATCGGAATTCAATAATTTGACTTATGGTATGAATGTGAATCTAATTAACGTAAATTCTATAACTTATAACGATAGAACTCAAAATATTTATTCTGGGTATTTTCAATGGGAATTGAGTCAGATAAAAGATTTAGTTGGTACATTTGGAGCTAGGTTTGACTATGAAGATACTAAATATGTAGAAAGTAATTTAGAAATATCGCCCAAAATAGGATTGTCTTATAAATTAATAGATAAATTAAATCTAAGAGCTTCTGCTGGCAGAGGATTTAGAGCTCCTTCGGTAGCTGAAAGATTTTCTTCTGTAGAGTATCAAGGGTTTGATGTATTACCAAACCCTGATTTGAAGCCCGAGATAAGTTGGTCTTACGAATTTGGAATAAATTATGAGACCAAAATTGCCAATAATTCAATATTTCTTGATTTCTCTATATTTAGAAATGATTTGGATAATTTAATTGAGCCAACTTTTGCTAATTCTTCTACTGCTAATATACAGTTTAGAAATGTACAGCAAGCACGAATACAGGGTATAGAGCTAACAGCAAAATCATTTCTTTTAAATGTAATTGGATTGGAATCATCATTTACGCTTATGGATCCAATGGATATGAACTTAAATCAGACGTTAAATTATCGCTCTAAATTGTTATGGTATAATAGAATAATAATTCCTTTGGGGTTAGTAGAATTGCAGATGGATTATAGATATAAACAAAAATATGACAATATTGATAAACAATTGGGACTTATTATCAAAGATATAGATGCTCGGGTAGATATCCATATACTCGATGCACGTTTACTTTTCAATTTATCTAATTTCATCAATAAAGATATAAGGATAATACTTTCGGCAAGAAATTTATTAGATTATTATTATACCGAAATGGTAGGTAATTTGGGTGCAACAAGAATGATTATGCTTCAACTTGATGCAAAATTATAATTTCTTCTTATTAGCATAATAATATAATAGACAAAATATAATGATAATGGGAATATAGTCAAGGCATATATTATATCAATATTTTGATTATCAATTCCATATACATTCATCATCAATATAGATTTCAAATTATTGAGGAAATGTAAAATGATTGCTGGAACGATATTATTAGAGTAATATGTAATAAAAGCTAAATATACTCCTATAATAATTTGCGGTATAAGAAATGCTAATTGTGAATGAAACATTGCAAATAATAATGCAGGAATTATTATCATTATCCATTTGGGATATCTAGATAAAGAGTGTTGTAGCAGCCCTCTGAAAAATATTTCTTCACAAAATGCTGGTATAATAGCCCCAACAAATAGTGGAATTATTAATTGATACCAATGTTGCCTTACAAATAGTTGAGAATAATAGTTTTGGGATTCATTTTTTGATATTTCTATTAATTCTTTCAAGTAGTATGGTGCTATTCCTTCTTGTATAGAAATTATAGAATTGTTTAATAGATCTACGAATAGAAGACCAGCTATTGCTAATATCATCATTTTGTAATTTAATTGAAAATTATATTTTATTAAATCAGTTGGTTTGGATTTAAAAAATGTAGAGACGAATGCTATTGGAGATAAGAATACTAATATTTGCAGTAATACTATTACGCCAAGATTATAACCATCATTTGGCTTAATATTCATAAAAACAGCTATCATACTTATAAAATACATCATAATCAATGCAGAGAATAAGGATAGTCCAAACATTAGTAAAGATTTTTTTTCCATATTTTACTCAATATTTTTTATAAAGGTAAAAATTTTTTTTTATATAAATTTCATTATTTGTAATTTAGTTTTTTAAACTTAACAATTTACTATATTTTATATATTTGGGAGTAAAGATGTCCGATAAAAAGTTTGTACCATTTGTTCCTTCAGATACTGATATGGCTGAAATGACAATACGCGCTTTGATACTTGGTCTAATAATGGCAGTAATACTTGGTGCGGCAAATGCGTATTTGGGTTTAGGTGCAGGTATGACAATAGCTGCTACATACCCAGCTGCAGTAATTGGTATGGCAATTCTTAAGATTTTTAAGGGATCTATTTTAGAAGAGAATTTTGCGAGGACTGTTGGTTCGATAGGTGAATCTGTAGCTGCAGGTGCTATATTTACTTTGCCTGCATTTTTTATAGCTGGTGTATGGAAGCCATTTTTTACAGGTGCGAATTATATTACTGCTTCGTTGATTTTAGTATTCGGTGGGATACTTGGTATTATGTTTGTGGCTCTATTACGTAGGGTAATGGTTGATGATAGAGAATTGCCATTCCCAGAATCGGTTGCAGCTTCCGAAATTCATAAGACTGGTCGCCAAGGCGGTACTGGTTCTAAATATTTGTTTGGAGCGATGGGGTTTGGCGCATTTGTAAAAGCATTAGTTGAATTTAAAGCAATCCCGGGAATTTGGGAAAAATTTATTACATTTTCTAAACAAACTATCACTGGTACAAATTTAACTGGTCAAGGTGGTATGCTATTAAGTTCACCGGGGGTAAGTCCAGCTTATATGGGTGTAGGCTATATAATTGGCCCTAAATTAGCTGCTCTCAATTTCAGTGGTGGTTTGATAGCTTGGGGGCTATTGACTCCGATTATATATTATTTCCTAGCTCCTTCTTT
>JBDHXE010000222.1:0-3247 GCA_039810525.1 Chlorobiota bacterium
TTAGGTATTGCCAAGTTTTATTTAGCTTAAATTGACGCTGAAATGGTTCTACGTTTTGGCTAATTGCTACCGAAAATGCAAACAAAAAAATTATTATAATTTTCATATTAATTCCTCCTAATTTACAACTATAAATTTCTGTGAATGATAGTTCGGTTCATCTTGAATTTGTAGTATGTAAGTACCTGCTGGCAGTACAAGTGGAATTTCTATAATGCTATTAGTAGTAACAATAGTTCTGTTTAATAATACATTGCCAAGCGTGTCACTTATTGATAAAGTTATATTTGGCGATATGGTTTCATAATCTATTATTCTTAGTAAACCGTTAGCATATTTAATATTTAAGTTTTTCATTGGTTGAGGTGGTTCTTCGACACCTACATTTTGTAATATTTTATCAAAACTTAGCGATACCCGACCTCCAATTATTATACTATTATATTTGTAGTTATATAATGGATAATACGATTGATATTGTTCTGTTTCATAGATTATTTTATCATTTTGAATATCGTAAATTACTGAATTCTGTACTAGCGGACCTCTAATACATGATAAATAAACAAACTCATCTTTTATAAATCCCAAACCGTGCGCACCACCATTAAGCCAATTTTCTCTTTCAATTTCCCACTTTCTATATGGTGGCTCACAAGTGAAAAACGTTGCCTTTTGCACTCCACCTGTTGGTTGCCCATACCCAACATACTTAGAATTTTCAGAGAATTGTATGGCATCAATAGTCCTACTCTCAGAAACTACATCTTCTAATTGGCGTATCGGTTTCATTGTTTGAGCATCGTATAAATAAAAGTGGGTGTGACGATATTCGTAATCTATATCCTCATCCATATCCTTACTTGCTACTGCAAAATATTTACCATCTTTAGATACTTCTATGGCGGTTACAGATTCTGCTATCTTATATCCCTCTGAAGTTCCCTCATCTATGTTCCATTTTATAAAACTATATTCTTGCTGGCTATATAGCCTTATCAATAAAATATTATTGCTCGGATGCAGAAATTTTATGATTTTTGATGTCCCTGGTAATTCTGAAATAACTTTTCCTGTAGCATAATCAACTACTTTTCTAGCTATTACCATCCTTGTACCATCATTAGAAATATCTATGAAGTCGGGATCATAATCCGAAACAGCAACATCTATCCTCCTAACAAGCTCACCCGTTAGTCCGTTTATCTCGATGACATCACCATAGGTGCGATGGCCTATTAGTATATTTCCATTCGGATGTACCGCAGGGTATGTTGAAAAATTCCATTTGCAAGTCCACATTACATTTGGGTCATCTTCGGGCTCTTGCCCAAATAACACTACTGCACTACATAATAATAGCACAAGTAAAATTAAGTATCGCTTCATATTGATACTCCTTTTAATATGTTTAACAATAATTATTTATGAAATGCAAATAAAAAATATTATTAAATTTGCACTTTTTACTAACTATAGAAGAACACGAACTTTGATTTTGTATCAATTTATTTTCATTGTTAGCATATTCATTATATGATTTTATCGTTTAAAGGCTAAAAATAATAAATTTATGACATCATCAATATTCTATTATGCAAAATAAGAGAATGATATTAAATCATTAAGATTTTATTAAAAATAGTTTAATAGTTTAATATTTTATTGTTTTATCATAAAAAATCATCAAATATCATTATTTCCACTAAAAAGAACATAATAAATCATATAAAATTCAAAAATCTTCATATTTCTTCATAATTTTTCAAAATAAATCAAAATAAATCGAAATTTTTCAAAATAAAACTTTTTATGACTTTAATCTAACATTATAGTTCATAATATGTACTATTAAATCCATAATAAGTATGGAATATATCAAGCTGTTTAGTAAATCTTTGGTATTAAAATAGGTCTGATGACCCTATTGCCTATCCCTTGTGTAGTTTAAAATTCTTATATTCTTATATTTGGTTCTGCTTATCTTTTTAAATAAGTAAATTACATAAATTGAAGAAGAAAAATGAGAAATTAATAAACGATTTTACCTTCTTAAGAAGCAAAAAATGCTCATTTTTCAAAAATTTTGTTAATAATAGAACTCTATTTTTTAGAAATATGCTTATTTTTCTTTGTAAGTACATATTATATATAGATTTATAGATTCGGGAAAAGGGTAGGATTTCTCAGGAAAACCGTAGGAAAGGTATAGGATTTCGGTAGGATTTCTCCCACTATCTTAATTTGTACTAAGACTAATCCCTATTATTCCCTAAGTTTTCCTAATTTTTGTATCTCTATAACTATTTATAATATAACTACTTATGTAAATCATTAAAAAATGCTCCCTACGTTTCCTACGATTTCCCTAAAAATGTATGTCTTGATATATCAAGTAGTTAAGTATCATTTTATACCTCTATTTTGATTTTTAGTAGTTAAGTCTGCTTTCCTTTTCTTCTTTCTGAATAACTTTGTTTTATTTGTAATTCTATTCCTTTCTGATGAAAATAGTCTTTTAGTTGGTGAGTAAATTTGGATTAAATACTTTAATTACGGGCTTGTTACTTATTGTTCCAATATTTAGCAATATTAATGCTTAATCCTATGCCATAGTGGTTTCCATTAAATGCCTCTTTATATAAGTATTCACTAATTTGATGAATTTTTAGTTTTGCTACTTTATCTTCATAAATTGACTTTATGTACTCATATTTCTCACTTATATCTTTTATTTGTTCTAATTTTGCTTTTATATTAGGTATATAAAACGGCTTCAAATCTTTCTTTTTTGATTTTATATGTTTATCAGCCATCTTTTCCAACGAACGAAAGAAGTTAGTAGAACTTTTAATAATAGAAATGAGAGTATCATTATCACAGCTTTTGATATACTCATAATTAGGTCTAAAGTTTATTTCTGCAAAATCTGGTCTTTCTTTAAGAGTGAGTGGAAACTTAAGAAAACTTATATAAAACAAACTTTTTTTAAATTCATTAAACACTTTTTTAGATAATTTATCAGTAAAGAATAGTTCCATAATTTTGCTCAATTAAAAAGTATGTTCTACGAATAAAACATACTTTTCTTTAAAAATGTCGGAATAATGTCGGGTATAAGAATAATGAATTCTGTAAACTTATGATTTATATTTAGTTATATAAATGTCGAGGCTGTCTCATAAGTCAGCCTCTCTTTTTATAATAACATATATAAAGTTTTCCACAATTTACAATTAGTATACCT
>JBDHXE010000223.1:0-3246 GCA_039810525.1 Chlorobiota bacterium
TATGAAGGAATAGCAATTTCACCACATACTCCATTTCCAAGCAATTTAAAAATTACATTATCGCTGCAAGATGAATTAAATTCAATCCATGCGTTACGAGGTGATCTACCTCTTGGTTTAAATTGAATTTGTAAATCTATAGAATCGTTAGGATATAAAGTAATACCATCAACTTTGGTTAGTAAGGAATAATCATTGCTAATTGTATCTATATTAGATTTAATAGAATATCCAGTGATAAATATTGGCACTAAAAATGGATTATATAAGTATTTGTGTAAATTTACTAAAGAACTATCCCCCAATACAATATCTCCGAAATTATATTGAGAATTCAATAATTTTGGTTCTTGTCTCACAACTGTAAACATACCACTAGTATCAACGGATTGAGCAATTTTACTATATTTATAAATAAAGAAATCGCTTAGACCTTTATTTATCAAATCATATTTATCAATTTTAATATTTGTAGTAAAATTTCCTATTTCATAGTAAGACTGATCTAAATAACTCGCTGTATTGGAACTATAATTCCAGTCTTTTTGGCCAAGATAAAAATCAATTATATCTAAATTACTATTTAGTGTCATAGTAGCATAACTATCAGTGTCAGCAAGAGGGTAATTAGTAAAGGTTCCTGTATATTTGGCTTCGAGTAAAATTTTAGGTTGGCTACCATTAATGCTTTCGTATCCTATATTTGTACCAATTATTTTAAAATTCTTATATGTAGAATTAGCACCAATGAATTTAGAAGTTACAAATATGCCATTTGGATTAAATTTAGCTACATATAAATATGGAACGCTATCCATCAGTAACTGAGGGTTGAATTTATCTATTTTAACTCCTTTGTATGTATATCCAGTTACATATATATAACCGTCTTGATCAACTACTACACCATTTGCTCTATCATCATAATTAGATGAACCAAAAGATTTAGCCCAAATAACATTTCCATACGAATCTAATTTAATTACAAAAGCATCTTCTTTGCCATTACTAATAAGGTTAAAACTTCCAATTTGCAAATTCCCACTGAAATATCCCGTGATATAGTTAAAACTACCATCTTGAGTTAGTGATATAGAAGTAGCTAATTCATCGTTTATATTACCAAATGATTTTACAAATTGATATTCATACCCAGGAGATGATTCTACTTTGATTCTAAAGCTATTACTCGCAGATGGTGATTTCCATTTATATGAGTTGCCTTGGTATCTTTTGATAATAGACTTCCAAGATAAACCGTTGTCAATAGAATAATATAGATCGAGTAAAGCATCAGGCTCATTACCGACCCATTGAATATCTATTGTGTCACATTGACTAAAGTAATAGCTTTGGATCGGTTTGGTGATTTTAACTCTATGGTAGCCCCCAACTAAATTAACATATTTGGGACAGGGCACCCCATCGAAAATAAGAGTAGCAGTTCTATATTTTTTTACTACCTGAGGAGTAAATCTCACTTTGATTTTATGCGGGACATTGGTAGCCATAATGATATCGCTTGTAGGCGGTTTGCCCGTACCATCGCCCCAATCAATAATTTTAAAATATCCTTCTGGAATTATTTTTAAATTTTTAACAGTGAAGTCTCTTATTTTAGGTGTAACTATTATATCTTGATCTTGAAAAGCTCCTACTTCAGGGTTACCAAAATCGTATGATTCTTGGTCGCTTTGTACGGAAACAATACTATATACTGGAGCAGTATAAGTATTGTAATCAATTGTACCACTTTTATTAAATCTAATATTAGCTGTCCTATTAGTAGATATTATATCACAAATATCAGGATTTTGCCAAACTAATTTACATAGCTGCCTGACTTTTAACTGAGAAGCAAAAGTTGAATAAAGATTATTTAGTTGGAATTTGCTACTAACAAAATCATAATACCCGCCTGTAAGCTTAGATAAGGCATCTAAATCATTGTTTCTTGTAGATAGTAGAGTAACTGCAAATAATTGAATATTATAATCAATTAATAATTTAGATATATAATCTGTCTTAAAACTGCCATTAAAAATAGAGTGCTCACCATCAGACAAGAAAATAATTGCTCTTTTGTAATTAGGGCTTTTATTCTTTAGAAGATTAATAGCACCTGCTTTATCATCAAGAAAAGCTACATTAAAATCAGTACTACCGAATATTTCAGGGATTTTTTTAAGAGATGTAGATAATTCAGTTCTTGAGTTTGTAAAATCACACAATACATCAGCGCGCCCTGCAAAAGTAGTAATAGCAACTTTTGAGCTATCTCCTAATGGCAAATTATCAATAAAGGTATTTACACCTTCAATAGCCCAATTCCATTTGATTTGCCCTTCAACTTCTTCTAACATTGATGAAGATTTATCTAAAACAATTACTACATTAAAAGGAGCATCATTAGTACAAGCAATATTAACCAAAGAAGATGATACTACTACTCCATTATCCCAAATTGTAAAATCATTAGCATTCAAATTGCTATATGGAGTACCTTTATTATCAAATGCTGAGAAATAAGTACTCACAATTGGATATTTTGATGCATCTATTTCAGTAGTGTTGAAACTCTGTGCCAATAAATAATGTGTGAATACTATAAATAACAATAAAAATATATAAATGTTTTTTTTCATTTTTAGTCCAGAATCTTCAATCTCAATAATATAAGAAACAACTCAATATAGTAAAAATTACATTATTAAAAATATTATATTTTACGGTATTAAACAATTCTTTTTCAATATTATTACAAAAATTTGATAAACTATTGATAATTAATTAAATTGTAACTGGATTTTCAATAAATTGAAAGGTTTTGTTTTTGGTATCAAGCTTAGATTTCAGACCTATTGGTAGTGTGATCATATTATTTTCGTGCCCAAATTCGAATCCATATATTAGTGGCTTGTTTAGAGGTTTCACAATTTGCTCAATTACTTCTTTAATTGTATAGCCTTTATTTGGATAAAATGGTCTTCTGATATTAATGTTTTTGAAGCTATTAAAAATAAAAGCAGAAGCATTCTGGAGTTTGTTTGCATTATATAATTGAGTTAGCATTCTATCAATTTGGTAAGCATTTTCTGCTACATCTTCAATGAATAGTAGTTTGTTTGTAGTATCAATTTCGTACGGTGTACCTAAGCTCGATGTAATCATAGTAAGATTACCTCCTGTAATTTCACCTTCTACTATTCCATCATTTATAATTTGTATATTAGGTATATTAATAAC
>JBDHXE010000224.1:0-3190 GCA_039810525.1 Chlorobiota bacterium
TATTAGAAAAATATAAAGATGGAATAATTTGCACATCTGCTTGTATGGGTAGTATGGTAAATGCTTATATTGTAGATGGAATGATTGAAAAAGCATATTCGGAAGCCAAATACTACAAAGACCTTTTCGGTGATGATTTCTATATGGAGATACAAAACCATTATTTGCCAAACGATCCTGTAGTATTGGAGCATGCACCCAAAATAGCTAATGAATTAGGTATCAAACTAATTGCCAGCAATGATATACATTATATTTCAAAAGATTACGCCATACCACACAATATTTTGCTACTGATTAGAGATGGCGTAAAAACTGATGAACAAGCTAATATTCAAGATTTAAAATATGGTACACCAGAATTTTACTTCAAAACATACGAGCAAATGAGCAAACTATTTGCCGATTATCCAGATGCCTTGATTAATACAGTAGAAATTGCAGAAAAGTGCAATTTTAAATATACTCAAAAAAGAGTTTATCCTGAATTCCCTATACCTAAAGAATCAAAAGCGAAAAATTTAGATGAATATCTAAAAGAATTAGTGTACAAAGGTCTCAACGAGCGATTTGATGACATAACACAAGAAATTATTGATAGAATAGAATACGAACTTAATGTAATTACAAGTATGGGGTTCCCTGGTTACTTTTTGATTGTTGCTAATTTTATAGATGCTGCAAGAAAATTAAACGTAAGTGTGGGCCCTGGTAGAGGCTCAGCAGTAGGTTCATTAGTAGCTTATGCTCTTGGTATTACCAATGTTGATCCGTTACCATACAACTTACTGTTTGAAAGATTCCTCAATCCAGAAAGATACTCTATGCCCGATATTGATATTGATTTTTCTGATGAAAAGAGAGATTTGGTAATTAACTATGTTAAAGAAAAATATGGCGAAAATGCTGTTGCTCAAATTATTACCTTTGGCAAATTATCATCAAGATTAGCTTTGACCGATGTAGGTAGAGTATTGGGGGTTAGCCTATCTAAAGTAAAAGAAATTACTAAGAGTATTCCAGTGATTCGTGGTAAAGTAGCTAAAATCAAAGAAGCACTCGAATTGCCCGACTTAAAATGGCTCAAAGATTCTAACGACGAATCTCTAAAAGCACTGATAGAATATGCAGTAAAATTAGAAGATAGAAATCGCAATGTAGGCACTCATGCTGCAGGTATAGTAATCACTCCGGGCGACGTAACCGATTATGTACCAATATACAAAACACCAGATAAAGAAGGCAAACAAAGTGTAGAAGTTGCTACTCAATTCTCTATGAATTATCTCGAAGAAATAGGCTTATTAAAAATGGATTTTCTTGGTTTAAGAACACTATCTATAATAGATAGAACCTTAGAAATGATAGAAGAAAATACTAAAATCAAAATTAATATTGATAAAATTGATTTTGAAGACAAAAAAACCTACGATATGATATCTATTGGTGATACATTAGCTGTATTCCAATTTGAATCTGATGGTATGCAAGAGTACTTGAAAAAGTTAAAACCTAATAATTTAGAAGAATTGACAGCTATGAATGCTCTATATAGGCCCGGACCTATGGATAATATACCAGATTTTATAGATAGAAAATTTGGGAAGCAGAAAATCGAATACTTGCATCCGCTTATGGAGAAAGTGCTTAAAACGACTTATGGGATTATAGTTTATCAAGAGCAAGTAATGCAGTTAGTTCAATTAATTGCTGATTTCTCACTTGGTCAAGCAGATATTTTGAGAAGAGCTATGGGTAAGAAGCAAATTGCATATATGGATAAAATGAAGCCATTATTCGTGCAAGGTGCTGCTAAACATAATATTAGCGAGAAATTAGCTTTAGAAATATTTGATTTAATTTACAAATTTGCCGATTATGGTTTCAATAAATCACATTCATTAGCATATTCTTACTTAGCTTATCAGACTGCTTGGTTGAAAGCTCACTATACTACCGAATTTTTGGCTTCTGTAATGTCATCAACATTGAACGACCAAAATCAAATTGTACTATTAATTGATGAAGCCAAAAAATTCAATATTAAAGTTGTGCCACCAGATATTAATAGATCTACTGCTAATTTCTATGGAAGTGGTAGAACTATTTTTTTTGGAATGGCTGGTATCAAAAACGTTGGTGTAGCCGCTGTAAATAAAATTGTAGAAGCACGAAGCAATAAGCCTTTCAAATCAATTTTTGATTTCGTAGAGCGTGTAGATAACAAAGTAGTTAATCGTAGATTGCTGGAAGCTCTTATTTGCGCAGGTGCTTTTGATAGCATACACCCTAACCAGAGAGCAGCACTATTCGTAAGTATCGATATTATATTAGAATACTCCAAATCTTTGCAAGAAAATGAGCCAGATATGGATAGTTTATTTGGTGCCGAAATATCGAAACAAGTGCGCGTAGTACCTGAATTATTAAAAGTTGCAGAATGGGAATTCTTAGAGAGATTATCAAAAGAAAAGGAATATCTGAATTTCTATATTACAGGCCATCCAATGCAGAATTTCGAACCAATTATACGTTCACTGAATAGTAATACAGTATATAATGGAAATGGCGAAGGTAGAAGTATTAGGTATTGCGGGATGATTTCATCATTATCTAAAAGAAGAGATAGGAAAAATAATATAATTGCTTTTGCAACAGTTGAAGAGTTCAATGGTAAAGCTGAGTGTATTTTTTGGAGTGATGCATTTGAAAAATATGGGCATCTGCTAAATGAAGGAGACTTGATAGTTGTTACTGGTTCGATACAAGAGAATGAAGATATGCTCAAAATTGTTGTAAATGAGGTAATTGAACTAGAAGATTCTATTAATAGATATTTCACAGGCTACAAAATATGGATTAATATAGATGATGAAGATCACAAGCAAAAATTATTAGAATTACATAGCAAATTAATCGATAGCAAGTACCCTGCACGCAAAGTTAGATTCTTTTTGAATAATACAGACAAAACGTTTAGAAAGACTTTTCTAAATTTGCATTGTAATATTAAATTAGATTTTGATGCTATTAAGAAAATTAGTGATATAGTTGGTATATCTAATTTGCAAATGGAAATAAGCTAAGACACAATTAAAGTAATAAGAATAATTATATTGAACTAACTTGTTCTTGGTATTTGTATTAATATTCTTGTACCTTTGTTTACCTCTGATTTTATCCACATTCT
>JBDHXE010000225.1:0-3180 GCA_039810525.1 Chlorobiota bacterium
TGTGCCTTTGAGTAATAACCAAATTGAGTATTATATTAAGAAGTATTTTACATTTATTCACAAAGATCTTATTAAATTAGTTGCGGACGCAGATAATAATATTATTGGATTTTTGATTACTATGCCAAATTTGTCTAGTGCTTATCAGAAATCAAAGGGGCATCTATTGCCATTTGGGGCCTTTCACTTACTTAGGGCTATGAAGACTTTTAATATTTTGGACTTTTATTTAGCGGGAGTAAAAAGGGAATTTAGAGGTAAAGGCGTAGATTTGGTAATGATTGTCGAAATTGTAAAAACTGCCATGAAAATGGGGTTCAAATATGCAGAATCTAATCAAGAATTAGAAAATAATTCCAAGGTTCATTCTGAATGGAAATTTTTTAAGCCAATACTGCACAAACGGCGTAGAATATATAAATTATATTTATAATCTCTTATAAGAAATCCCCTTAACTAACTTGCTAAGGGGATTTACATTCATTAAATATTCAATAATTAATTAGCTGGATATTTGAAAGTACCAGCACTCGTTACATATATATTATAACCGTTTCCTGGTATTAAATTACCAATACTATTAATATTAAATGATGGTATATAAACTGAACCTGTTTGGTTCTTGGCAATTAATAACATATTATTATCGGTCAATTCTTGAAAAGCTGTTACTACACTTAATTCTGTATTTCTAATATAAGAGACTTTATTCCAACCTACTTTTATATTTATATCGTAGTTTTCGGGTTCTATAGCTTTTCCAGTTACTTTTAATGTATCATTGGCGTTTACATATATCAAATAAGCTTGTTCGTTACTCCAATCACCTATATTATTGATATTATATTGAGGTATATATGATGAGCCTGTTTGATTTTTAGCTATTACCATTTTATCTGAAATGCTACTTAAATAATCTACTACATTCATAGAATCATTAGTAATATAAGTAGAAACCAAGTTCCAACCTGCTGTTAAATGAATCTCTTGGGTTACTGTTGGAGGAGTTTTATAAGTAGTAAAAGATGAAGTTTCGGAGTAAAGTTCATCTCCTAGTGTAGAATATAGTACTACTCTCCAATAATATGTAGTTAAAGTATCTAATGTATCTCCGGTCATAGTAAAATGATTTTCGCTTAAATTATAATATTGATAGTCCAATGTGCTAAAATCTTCGTGTTTGGATATTTGCAATGAATACCCTAACGAGCAATCATTAGCATCCCAATTAAAAGTAGGTCTCAGATCTACATTTGTAGCTCCGTATGTAGGATTAGTTAGATTAGTACTAAGAGCGTTGATTACAAATTGTTGAGAATTTGGGCCTATGATTGAAGGATGAGTAGATACTATTCTTAATTGATGATTGGCACCTTGTGGCATATCAAATGGTATAATAACATCAATAGAACCGCTTACTTGCGATTCTGTAAATCCAATATCAATTGGATTATCAAATGCACCGTCTGAATCTGACAATTGAATATGGAAGCTATTATTAGATTCGAATCCACCTCGTGCTGTATAGTCTAATGTAAAAAATTGTCCTGCACAATACTCTGATGATACTGCTGATAATGTCAATATTTCTGGATCTAATGTAGAAGTAGTAGTTTTGAATACCCCTTCACCCAATGTAGCCGCCAGCATATATCCATCTTTGTCTTCATCTATTTCGCTTACTCCATAGTAGCTCATTCCATCATTAAAGCTATCCCATGTATTTGTATTTGGGTTATATCTATATACATTATTATCTTGTATCACATATTCTCTACCTGAAGATGATACAAACATACTTGATACATTGCTATTAGGAAATGCTATATTTACAAAATTAGACCCATCATCTGAGTAATTTAATCCTTCACCTTCTGTACCTACATAGTAAGCTCCTTGATGTTTTTGGATACTCCAGACTATATCACCACTGAATGCCATAGGGCTAAAATTTTGTCCTCCATCATCTGAAAAATACATACCATCTAGCATAGTACCAAGATAGATATTATTACCTTCCACAAATACTGATGATGGAACCAGATCGGTCGGATATAGTAAGCTCCAAGTGCTACCATTGTTTGTAGATTTATATAATCCTTCCAACTCTACGCAAGCATAAATATCGGAATTATCACCAAAGCCTATTTCAAAGACTAAAGATCCTACATTTAGAACTTGTGTCCAATTATTTCCGTTATCTGTAGAGCGATAAATACCATTTTGAGATGAACCAATAAATAAATAGCCATTAGAAGCTCTATTAATAGTCCATATACTTGACGGTAAACTCTTTACTAAATTCCAAGTAGAACCACTATTCGTAGTTTTGTAAATATCACCAAGCTCAGTACCTACTACAAATGTATAATTTGATACCTTTTTGATAGTATTGACTTGTTGATAATCACCATTCTTTTTGGGACCACTTGTTTGCCCCCAATCAGCTGCTTTTAGATTAATTGCAAATATTGCAAGTAATAATACGATGTTAAATGTTTTCATAATAAAACCTTTTAAAAATAATTACTTCCTCAAAACTGAAAATTTTCCATAATAATTGTTATTTTTATTATATATATGATAATAATATATACCATTAGTTAGATTTTTATTGTTAATTTCTATCCCATAATATCCATTATGGTGCTGTGTATTAGATATACCGCTTTCTATTTGGAGCATTTCCATATTATATATTACATAGTCATAATCTATTGCTCTACTTTCTAATGGTAATGATACAAATAGCATATCATTATTAGGATTATTGGGATTGGTAAAGGCAAAGCTATTACCTCCATATCTTACACCATCGTTCACAAATATATGTAGTACTGTTTGTTGATTATTATTTTTTATACTATTATATTGGTAATATATATTGTTAGAATAATTAACTAAATTGCTATATTTAGTTAATGTAGATAGATCTAAGTTTAGGTTAGTATTTTGTTCTGTGTTATTAGTATAGTCGCTCACTACATAAGAGGCAAGTATATCTATGCTTTCTATGTTTCTATCATAATCTGAAGAGTTGACAATCCTTGAAGTCCATATTTGAAAAGGCTCTAATTTGACATTGAAAGAAAGTTTATCGTTAAGATATTCAGTTTCTGTAAATTTTAATTTTGGCATTATACTGCTTGAATTAAAATACACAGAATCTATTGTACGAGT
>JBDHXE010000226.1:0-3137 GCA_039810525.1 Chlorobiota bacterium
TTCCTATCAGAGACATATCGGGAGCCGACTTCACGTTTCTCGTAAAAGAAGGAGTATCGTATGCACGTAATTCACTTTCACCTCTCGGTGGGCGTAAAGGGTCAAAATGTGCCACTGTTGTAGTTATTCTAGTACCACCTTTATCTACTGGAGTATTCATAGGCGACGGAGGTTTGGGAACTGATTTTTCTCTCGTAATAGAAGTATGTGCTACCGTTCTATCGTGATGTATATTAACATCAGCTGGGATAGGTTTAGAATGTTCATAATAATCAGTATCTTTGTCGGTATCATATCTAAACCCAGTTGCTACCACAGTTACATGAATTTCATCTTGCAAACTTTCATCAAAAACTACCCCATGGATAATATTAGCTTCTTGTCCTGCAGCTTCGTGTATCAATTCTACAGCAGACGAAACATCCATCATAGAAATAGATTTGCTTCCAGTAATATTTACTAATACTCCCTTTGAACCCCGTATTGTAACTCCATCTAATAAAGGAGAATTTAACGCATTCTTAGCAGCTTCTGTTGCTTTATTCTGGCCGCTTGCTTTACCTAATCCCATTAGTGCATCACCCATGTTACTCATAATTGTTTTAACATCAGCAAAATCAACATTGACATGGCCTGTTTTAGAAATGATATCCGAAATACCCTTAGTAGCATTCAATAGTACTTCGTCTACCATTTTGTAAGCTTCAGTAAAACTTACATTTTGATTGATTATTTCCAATAACTTATTATTAGGCACAATAATCAATGCATCTACACACTCTCTTAATTGTTCAATACCTCTTTGAGCATTATTTCTTCTTCCTTGTCCTTCCCAGTCAAAAGGAGAGCTTACAATAGCAACTGTCAAAATATTCATTTGACGTGCAATTCTAGCAATTACAGGGGATGCACCAGTACCAGTACCACCACCCATTCCTGCTGTAATGAACAGCATTTCAGTTCCAATTAATTGCTCTTTAATTTCCTCCAAACTATATTCAGCGGCTTTTTGACCAACATCAGGTATGGCGCCTGCACCACGTACACCCTCACCAATTTGAATTTTGATTGGAGCTTTGTTCTGGTCAAGAGCTTGCTTATCAGTATTTACTACTACAAATTTAACTGTATCAAGCCCTGATTCTATCATATTATTGACGGCATTACCCCCTCCGCCACCTACGCCCATAACTGTAATTATGGAATCAGAATCAACATAATCTATACCAATAGCCATTAAACTTCCTCTAATTAATTATTAAAAAATTATATTTAAATATTTTCTGCTATATCTTTTAATTTTTTCCAAAAATTCTTTGGTTCTTTCACCTTATGAACTATTGAATCAGAACTTTCAGAATTTACAACACTTTCATTTTCGATTACTTCATCTTCAAAAAACTTCATATTTTTCTTCATACTATTTGATGCATTATTATTATTGCTAACAGATTTTTCGGTGTTTAATTCATTTGCTACCGAATGATGTCCCATCAAAGTGAGCCCTACGGCAGTAGAATACAGAGGGCTAGAAATATCAGGTGCTAAAGCAGTCATAGAAAATCCAGTAGGAATACCTATTTTGACAGGCAATTCCAATACTTCTGATGCCAAATCTACAATACCTTCAATAAGTGAACAGCCACCAGTTAGTATTACACCAGCACCCAAATTATCGTAAGTATTAGAATGAACTAATTCGTATTTTACAAATTGTAACATTTCTATACAGCGAGATCTTATTATTTCACTTAATTCACTTTTTTTGATTTCCTTTGGTTTATTACCAGCACCAAGAGGTATATTTATAATCTGCTCATTCTCTACAATACTACAGCTACCGAATTCTTTCTTAATAGTTTCTGCATTCGTTTCTGTGATTCCCAAAACTTTTCTAATATCTGTAGTAATTAGTTTGCCACCTACTCCAATTATAGAAGTATATTTCAAAGATTTATCAGAATATACAGCAATATCTGTAGTACCACCGCCTATATCTATCAAAGCTACTCCAATCTCTTTCTCTTCTTCGGTAAGAGTAGCATAAGAAGAGGCAATAGGCTCCAATACTAATTCTTTTAATTTCAATCCAGCACGCTCTACACATCTTGTTAAATTATTGATAGCAGAATTATTAGCAGTAATTAGCATAATATCTGCTTCGAGCCTTACACCAGCCATACCAATTGGATCATTAGTATGCAAATTACTATCTACTATAAAATTAAGGGGAATAGCGTGAATAATTTTATTATCAGCTGATAAAGTTGTTTTTTTGGCTTCATCTATCAACCTAATTACATCGTCTTTGGATATTTCTGTATCACCAATAGGAATAGTAATCAATCCTTTTTGAAAAATTGTCTTAATATGATCGCCAGCTATACCTACAACAGCTTCTTTTATCTCATACCCTGATTGATTCTGTACTTGGCTAACAACCTTTTCGATAGCCAATGATACTTTATCTAAATTATTTACTACACCTCTATTGATGCCATCGCTTTCAGTAATACCAAAACCTAATAATTTATAACTATTAGTAGAATGATCTTTCTGAGATATCATCATACATATCTTTGATGTACCTATATCCAATCCAATCGAAAAATCGCTTTTATTATCTTTACTTGTAGATTTTATCATAAATCCTCTCTAAATTTTCTTACCAATTAATACTTTATTTCCCCATCGCAAATCTAAATAGGAAATTTGGTTGACATTTGTAAATGTATAATTATCAATAAACTGCATTAATTTATTGAACTGATACTTTGGGTCTATTTTGCTTGAAAATAATAAATCAAAATTATATAATCTATCAGTTGCCCTAATTACTCTACTATCATTTCCAATATTAAAATCTAAGATATAATTATTAAATAAGTTATTTTCAGATGTCAAACTGCTGATAAATTCTAATGTATTTTTTAGACAAAATTTATCATAATTTTCATTATTTAAATATATTAGAGGTAAATCCAAATTCTTAGGGACAGAGTAGTCTGCAAATATAAAGGAATATTTATCCACTATCTGTAAATATCCTGAATTATCTATTATATATGAAATTGGTTCTCTCTCAACTATATTAATTTTTAATTCTCCGTTTAACCCATACGAAGAATTAGCTGACA
>JBDHXE010000227.1:0-3114 GCA_039810525.1 Chlorobiota bacterium
TTTTCTAATTTGATAATTTTTTTGATAATTCCATTCTTGTGTAAGCGTATAGATTCTCAATTTGTTACCATTTTTGATAGTCATCGCTCTAAGCAATGAGCCCCAGTTCTCTACACTTTCTAAACCTTTGGATTTGCCCCAATAATTACCTTGGTCATCGGTAAAGTAAACAGCTTTGTTTTCAGTTACAATCAATCTTTCGTTGTTGTTGTAATCTACTAATTTAATATCTTTTATGTCGTTAAATTTGTATGTGTTGTTAAGACAAGTCCAAGAATTACCTTCTATAGTACCTTTCCAAATATTGCCACCAGAAGAGCCAATGAATACAGTTTTCATATCTTTTGCAAGTTCGGCTTGGTGGGTTCTACCAGCGTTGTTGTTGCTACCACGTTCGTACCAGTTACCAGTAAGGCGTCCATCAGCAAAATTAGAAGAGAGCAAACTAAGAGATTTGTTTTTTAAATTCCGACTTTCTCTGAAATACCTTTTTAGTTCATCTTCAATTACTCTATTATTAACGCCGTCTTCGGTGTGATACATTTTATCTTGCAAAAATCTAAGGTATTGTTTGTGCTTTATATTGTCTTCCTTGTTTAAGTTGCCGTAGTGCTTAATCTCTTGATTAAACAGTGCTGTATAAGAATAAGCAAAGAGTATAGTAATTAAAAATATGCGTTTCATAATTTCTCCTTTTTAGCATCCAAAATTTTATCGGTTAAATACTTTAAAGATTCTCTTAGTAATATAATACTATCTTCAGTAATTATTTCGTGAGCAGACGCAATAGATTGCATTACGCCGTTATCGAATTTGTATAGGTAGAGTTCGAGTTTAGCACCTAATTCGTTTCGTATAATTACACCCGATATATAGTATTCTACTCCCATGCGGTATAGAGCTAATAGTTCGTATTCGCTTGGCGCATTGTAATTCTCTACTACATATAAATTATTTAAAGAATAAATTGTATCTCGAGTTTCGGTGTCTATAGTAATATAATTATTGTTTTTAATAGCTGAAGCAAAAATAGTTTCGACTGCATCGAAAGAATTAACAACTTTTTTCTGGAATAAATACCATTCAGGAAGTTTATCATCATTTGCGAAGTATATCCCACCGATTGCTAGTAATGGTGCTGGTTTGTTAGTAAACCCTTTAGCAGAATCTACAAACATAGTAGAATCTTTGAAAGCAACTTCTAATGCTCTTTGCAAGGAAGCTAAAATAGAAGGATCGTATATCAATTCGCCTTTATCATTTTTATATTTGGCTGATGCATATCCATATCCTTTCAAGTGTATGCTTGTATCTTTTACATTTATCAAAGTAACATCAGTCTTTACTAAGTGCATTATAGCACTTACACGAGTAAATATTAAATAATCTACATTTAAATCTTTGCTAATATCTATTAAATTAATATTTGATTTATTCCCATTATAAATTTTGATTAAAGAATCACGAGTAGTACTCGGAATAAGCTCCATGGTGCTGTCTTTGAGCATACAACTAAATCTAAGTGCAAGCTCTAATTTGTATGTATTTAATTTAGATATATCTCCATCAAATATAGTATTTCCTATCATTAATGTAGTTTTGGATATTATACCTATATTAGTATATAATACAAATATTATAGAGAGTATAAAAAGTCTTTTAAACATAAAAATATATTAAATTATGAGATTAAATTAAAAAAAACTACTATTAAATCTATGCTATTATACTCAATAAAAAGTATAAATACAAAAGACGTTGCAAGTCTTATAAGTTAGCAAATAACGAAAAAAAACTTTACCACTAAGTAATAACGTATGTTTTTTTATTATAATATAATGTAATTTTTATTATTATATTTTGAGTTTATTGGAAGTAGTTATATTTTTTTATTTTAATCGTCTTTTTTATGTTATTTTTAAAAAATACTATAATAATGAAAGTTATATATTAATACATTTGGAGTTTGATTTATGTTAAAAATGTTTTTTAATCTTGCTGTAATCAGCACTTTAATAATTTTTGGAGTAATAAGAATGGATGCCGTAGAAAACAAAGGCAAAGATTATCGTTACGAGATTACTGTAACTCAAAAAGATCACGAATTGGGGAAAATGATAATAGAGCTATTCCCAGAGATAGCACCAAAGCATGTTAGGAATTTTGATTCGTTAGTATCTATTAAATTTTATGACGGGACAGCTTTTCATAGAGTGATTCCGGGATTTATGATACAAGGTGGCGACCCAAATTCTAAGGATAAGCCTAAAAATCAATGGGGATATGGCGACCCTTCTCAGACTACTGTACCAGCAGAGTTTAATAGTACTAAGCATGTAAGAGGTATTCTATCTGCTGCTAGAAGCCAAAATCCAAATTCTGCAACGTCTCAATTTTTTATAATGACTTCTGATGCGCCTCATTTAGATGGACAATATACTGCTTATGGTAAAGTAATAAGTGGTATAGAAGTAGCAGATAAGATAGTAAATTCGCCAAGAGATCCTAACGATAATCCTTTAGATAAAATATCTATGAAGATAGTTAAATTGTCTGATAAAAAATAATTGTTTAAAAATTTAACTAAGGAGTCAATATGCAATTTGTAATTGAAAATGAGCCTGTGTTTACTACTTTGAGAATATTACTTAATCGTGGTGAATCGTTTCGTGCCGAAAGTGGTGTAATGGTATCAATGTCGCCTAATTTGTCTTTAGAAGCAAAAGCTTCTGGGCGTGGGCTCATTGGTTCGTTGAAAGCTGCAGTAGGCGGTGAATCCTTGTTTGGTTCTATATTTACAGCTGAGCGAGGAGATGGAGAATTGCTGTTGGCTCCTACTACTGTGGGTGATATTTTGCATTTGCAGCTAAATAATCAGAAAATATTAGCACAAGGAGGTGCTTATTTGGCAGGGGATACTTCGCTGACTCTATCGACAAAAGGGTCTTTTAGATCTATGATTTCGGGCGAAGGTTTGTTCCTACAAGATATTTCTGGAACAGGCAATTTATTTATAAGTTCTTATGGTAAAATAATCGAAAAAGTTCTAAATTCTGGGGAATCTTATATAGTAGATACTGGTCATATAGTAGCTTTTGAAAGTGGGGTGCAGTA
>JBDHXE010000228.1:0-3106 GCA_039810525.1 Chlorobiota bacterium
ATTAGTATTTATAAATTTTTCTTGTTTGATTTCATATATATTTCTTATATTTGTTATATTGTTATTAAACTATAATTTACTTTTATTATGGTAAATAAAAAAACAGTAGCAGTTGTAGTCCCTTGTTACAACGAAGAGAAGCAAATTGGTATGGTCATAGAGACTATGCCTGAGTTTGTAGATAAAATCATTATAGTAAATGACAAATCTAAAGATAATACAGAATATGTAGTCAAATCATACATTAATTCTAAGTATAATTATAAAACCGAAGTACTATTATCGCGAAGTAAGATTAAGCGGAATATTTTCAATAGAGCAGAGGTAGTATTAGCGGAATATGAAAAAAGCGAAATCGACCTATTTATAGAGTCGGAATTATCTAACAAATCCGAATCTGATAGAATTATATTGATTAATCACCTACAAAATGGTGGAGTAGGTGCCGCAATTGCTACAGGTTACAAATGGGCAAAAGATAATAATATTGATTGCACTGCTGTAATGGCTGGTGATGGTCAGATGGACCCAGATGAACTTCTTTCGATTTGCTCTCCAGTCATATATGACAATATTGATTATGTAAAAGGCAATAGATTGATACATCGCTCTGCACTTTTAGTAATACCCAAAGTCAGATATTTAGGCAATTCAGTATTATCAATATTAACCAAAATTGCTTCTAGATATTGGCATATCTCTGATACTCAAACTGGCTATACTGCAATTTCATTAAGAGGATTGCAAAGCATTAGGCTATATGATATTTTTAAGAGTTACGGTATGCCCAATGATATACTTGTAAAGCTTAATATAGCAATGTGTACCCTAAAAGAAGTTGAAATAAAGCCTGTGTACAATATAGGTGAAGAATCCAAAATGAAGATATCAAAGGTAATCCCATCTATATCTATGCTGTTATTTCGAAGTTTCTTTAAGAGATTATATTTTAAATATTTATTCAGAGATTTTCACCCATTATTTTTATTATACCATTTAGCTTTTATTCTCACTTTATTCGCTCTACCTATTGGTGTTGAGATGCTATATGCTTGGTTAGTAAATGGCGTATCAATTACTTTTCAAAAATTATTATTATTTTCATTCCTATCTATAACTGCTTTTCAATCTTTTTTATTCGCAATGTGGATGGATATTCAGGACAACGAGCGTCTATATAAATCAGATTAAATTATGAAAGAGTGGTATCCTATCTATACTAAAAGTAGATTTGAAAAATCCGTTTACTCCAATTTAATTAGAGCAGGTATCGAGAGTTATTTGCCTTTGCAATTAACTATGAGGCAATGGAGTGATAGGAAAAAATGGGTAGAAATTCCATTATTTAATTCGTATTTATTTGTAAAGATTTTAAAAACCGATTTTCAAAAAGTCCTCAATATAAGGGGTACTTCTTCATTTCTAAATTTTAATGGCAGACCAGCAAAAATTGCAAATCAAGAGATAGACATCATCAAAAAGTTAATCAATTGCAAGAGCAATATTGAAATCAAAAATGGCACTTCGAGTATTGGAGAATTAATAACAATTCAAGAAGGTCTGTTGGCAGGCTACCAAGGAAAGATAATTAAGTCTGATAAAAAAAGAGTAATAATCGAATTAGTAGAATTTAATAAATCAATTATAGTTAATATTGATTAGTTGTCATTTTATTGATCTTTTTTCAATTATCCCTAATTACTATATTCTAATGCCCTATTTTTGATATTATTCAAATAATAATATAAATTTGTATTTAATATTTTTTAACTATTAGGAATTATTATGAAATTTTCATCAAATCTATTTATAATTTTTCTGCTTTCAATTTCATTGTCAGTTGCTCAATCACAAAAAAATTCAAAAGATGATAAAATTAACGCAGAATTATTTAATAACTTTAAATTACGTTCTATTGGCCCTGCAGCTACTTCGGGGAGAATTGGCGATATTGCAATTTATCAATCAGAACCTAATGTATGGTATATTGCTGTATCTTGTGGTGGAGTTTGGAAAACCACAAATGCTGGCGCTTCATTTACACCTATTTTTGATAACTATGGTTCTTATTCGATTGGCTGTGTAGCTATTGACCCTAACAACAAGCATATAGTATGGGTAGGAACTGGCGAAAATAATTCTCAAAGAAGTGTAGGCTATGGAGATGGGATTTACAAATCTATTGATGGAGGTAAATCTTTTACTAAAATGGGTTTAGAAAAATCTGAGCATATAGCTAAAATTATTATAGACCCAACTAATTCTGATATTATTTATGTGGCTTCGCAAGGACCATTGTGGGGTCCGGGTGGCGATAGAGGACTATACAAATCTACAGATGGAGGTAAGACTTGGGTACAATCGCTTAAAATTAGCGAAAATACTGGTGTTACTGATATTCTAATGGACCCAAGGGATTCCAAAGTATTATATGCTGCATCTTATCAAAGAAGGAGACATATTTGGACTATGATAGATGGTGGTCCAGAGGCAACTATATACAAATCTACCAATGCAGGCACAACTTGGGAGAAATGTAATAATGGAATTCCAAGCGGAGATTTAGGTAGAATTGGTTTGGCTATGAGCCCTCAAAACCCTGATGTATTATATGCTGTAATCGAAGCACCTGAAAAGGGAGGATTTTTTAAATCTACTGATAGAGGGGCAAGCTGGGTAAAGCAAAGTTCATATTATTCTGGATCTGCTCAGTATTATCATGAATTATTTCCTGATCCCATTGATTTTGATAAAGTATATGCTGTAGATACATATACTCGTGTTACTTCTGATGGCGGTAAGACTTGGAATAATGTAGGACTTAAAGAAAGACATGTTGATGATCATATAGTATGGGTAGATCCAAAGAATAACTCACATTTGTTAATTGGTGGTGATGGTGGTCTTTATGAATCTTATGACAAAGGACAAACGTGGAGGTATTTTGAAAATTTACCTGTAACTCAATTTTATAGGATACAAGCTGATAATGATGAACCATTTTATAATGTTTATGGAGGTACTCAGGATAATAATTCTATAGGTGCTCCCTATAGAACGGCTCACCCCGGTGGAATACTCAATCAGGATTGGAAGTATGTAGTAG
>JBDHXE010000229.1:0-3080 GCA_039810525.1 Chlorobiota bacterium
TCGTGAGTCCAATAAACTACTCCAAACTGGCTGGTGGCTATTGCTGTTTTTCTGTCTAAAATATCTATCTCTTGTATGCCCCAAGCATTCCATGGTACTATTGTATCTAATACTCTTTGCCAACTATTGCCACCGTCTTTTGTTCTATAAATTACATTTGATTCTAACATTCCTATTGCTTCTTGCTTACCACCTACAATATAGCCAAATTCATTATCTATAAATTTCATTGAATTTGACCAAAAATAGGGATGAACTATTACTCCTACTTTGTCCCAAGTTTACCCTTCATCTTTTGTCCTAAAAATGATATGATTAGTGTCGCCATGTGGTTTTAAAATATCCCAAAAAACAACATAAATCTCTGATGGGGAAAACTTTATTGCATGTCTATAATTCCCATACATAGGTGGTGGCACTACCTTATATGTTTCAAAACCGTCATGAGTAACAACCATATTTCTATAATCATAAGTTACACTGTGTTTATTGTCGAGCATATTTATTTCTCGCAAGCCAGCATATTGCTTGATATCTAATCTTTTATAACTCCAATTTTTGCCACCATCTGCTGTTTTTATTATATAATTTTTATAAGTTCCAATTACACAATAATCTTTTGTTGGGTAGGATATACTTAGTGCTTGTATCAATGAGTCCTTAAAAATAAAATCTTTATAAACTGTATCCCAAGTTATGCCACCATCTGTAGATTTTACAACTCTATTAAGGCTTTTTGGAAGATTACTCATAACTTCAACTGCCATAATATTAAGTGAATCAACGTTGTCAATCCCTACAAAATCATTGTTTGTCATATTATCATAAAATACTCTCTTCCAGTCATATCTTTGACTTAATGAAAATTGAAAATTTAATATAGTGAAAATTACAACTATAAAAACTTTGTTCATATTCACCTCAAATATTAAGGGAGGTAATTTGAATTACCCCCCAATAATAATTATTTTATAAATTTACCCGTTTTATATAAGTTATCGTTTAAGTATATTCTATATATAAATACGCCACTCTGATTTATAAAAGTACTTATGTCAAGTTCGTTTTCATTTCCGTTGATTGTTTTACTAATTTTACCAAACATTTTTAAGACTTGCAATTATATCATTATCAATTTACAAATATTATCTTATAAAACAAAAAGAAAAATATATATTATAATTTTTTTTATTGGAATCTTTATTATATATAATAAGGCGAGTGACTTGAATTGGTGTTATACTTACTTCGATAGGCAGACATAACTTAGTAAACATTTTGTCAAATCGCTCATTAAGTAAAATTTTGGTTCGTACCCGGCAAAAATGTAGGTAATGCAGATCTACGTTACCTTTAATATATGACTCTTTTACTTAACTATCACAAAAGGTATTGATCTTTTATAATCTTTTGTACTTGCACATATATAATAAATACCAGATTTTAGGTCACTAACATTAATAGTTACCTTGGCTTTATTGTCCAAGAGATAGTTTCTTGGCACACTACTAACATCTTGAATTATATTTCCCATATAATCAGAGATCTCAATTTTAATATCTTCACCTTTGATATTCTTAACCCAAATCATATCAAAAGATAAACTATTAACAGCTGGATTTGGGTATGGCTCATATAACCAAATTTGTGCAGGGCCACTTTCTATGGTTTCAATTTCATCTGTTACATCAGTTAAATAATCAAAAGCACCAGGTATAGACTTATAAAGTCCTTGTTTCATTGTTGTTATGTAATAGGAAGAATCTGCTGGATGTAAGAGACCGGAATACAAATTAACTATAATAGAATCAGTTAAAAGTTCCCAATTATCACCATAGTCTTTGGTATAGTATAATTCTCCATATAGACCGTTTATAATACATTTACCAGTTTTAAACATTTTTATAGTATTTGGTGTAATCTCATTAATTTTATTTGGGGTTTCTAATACTATTTTCCAAGTTTTTAGGTTATCAATTGATTTATGTAAATAATATTTAGGATTTAAAGTATCTTTGGTATTTGATGTCCTAACAAATGCTAAGGAGTCATTAATTATTGTTAAACCATAAGGTTCATTTAAGTCTGTTATCAATTCCCAATCCCAAGATTTTCCATAATCATTAGTTGATAAGTAATAAAAACTTTTATATAATTTTGAATTTGATAAATCTAGAGTATCATATTTAATACTATCAACTTTCGAAGCTATTGTTATCATAGACCCATTTTCCAAAAAATTGAAAGCTGAAATACCAATTGGAAAATTCTCGTATTCTAATTGTGTATTATTAAAGGTTTTCCCTCCATCATTTGTGATATTAATATCTACAAAATTGTTTAATTGGCTAGTTCTATTGGAAATTAAACTAAAAACCATTGTATCCTTTATAGAATTAATATTTGATTGAATTCCTTTTAAATGCATTGTATCATAAGTTAGTCCGCCATTTTTTGTGGATAATTTATCAAAACCAAGAAACTGAAAAGCTATACCGTTTAATCCATCTGAAAAATATAATGAATTAACTGTATAAGATGTTATCAATCTACTTGAATCCCTTTGAGGTAGCCAAGTGGCTCCACCATTATAAGTATGAAATATATTATTCCTATCTGTCCCAGCATATAATGTATCACTATTTATAACAAAAAGGTTTGGGTTAGACCCACTTCGGTAAAACGATTTTGCTTGCCAAGTTTCATATTTATCATAAGACATCATTATTGAGTTAAGGGAACCATAAACTATTGACTCTTGCTCATTGGAAAATTCATTTGAAGCAAAACCCATTGCATAACTTGGGTACATCAGATAATATTTATCTAATGTATTTTCAACATTAGTTAATTTAATATCATTTTCAAAATCAACATCAAACATTTGAAAGTATATATAGTCTGTATTTTCTTTAGAATTTCTACAGAAAATCCTTACTTGATGATTATTTGCAATACTTAGCCCAAAAATATCTTTATCAATAATTTCTTTAAATGACCAATTCATACCATAATCATAAGAAATACATAACCCCTTATTTGTGTACATTACCAACATATCATTATTTATAATTAAGCCT
>JBDHXE010000230.1:0-3034 GCA_039810525.1 Chlorobiota bacterium
TACAATAAAACTGTGCGGATTCGTCTTTGACTTGTATACTTGTATACTTGTATACTTGTATACTTGTATACTTGTATGTGAGTATGAATGTATGTGAGTATTTGTTTTAATTGCTTTAATTTTCATATCTTTTTTTAAAAACAACATATATACTAATAGCAAAGTTAATTAAATTCCGAATTATATCCAAATTATTTATATATTTTATTGCTTTTCTTATTCTTTATCGAAAAATATACCAAAAAATGTTTAGCCTACACCCTAGAAAAGTTTTTGGACGGAGCAAGCTCCGCCCCTACATAAACAATATAATTAAATTCGCTTAATCCATAATTCTAAAAATAAAATAATCGAAATATCATTTCCTTCTCCCTCTCCTTTGGAGAGGGTTGGGGGTGAGGTTATAAGGGTCGGCTGCTATGATAACTATTTATTATTTTTAGATATAATTTGTTGTCTGTTGGGAATGTGATGTTTTATCTAGAATTACTTATTTTTCTTCTGCATCTTTATCGGGTCTTTTTATTGCTATTTCAAATATCTTTTCAACTCCTGTTACACCTATCCTATTGCTAAACTTGGTAAGTTCACTAGGACCATACGGAATACTTCTCACAAACTATATCAATCTCTTCCCATTTGATTATAGATGCTAATTTAACTAGTTTATGATTATTGTCAATCAAATATAAAAGTTGACTATAAAACAGATTATTTATATTATTCTTTTGCTTTTTTAAATTATATATATTTGCAAGAAATTCAAGTTAAATAGTTATGTATTTCATTTTATATCAATTACTGAGATACTTTTTCTGGGTGAATTATTTAATTAATAGTAAAAAATGGAGCTGATAATTAAAACAGCCCCGTTCATCTTTTAAAATCAATATAATAATCTTTTATCAATTCTTAAATTTATAATCGCTAAGCAATCCATCTACAAGCGTATAAGAATTAGGATCATTATATCGATACTTAACTAATCTAATAATACCAATACCGGGAGAAATGAAAAAGCGATAACCAATATATTTAAATCCTCTCGAAGTAGGATAATAATGATATTCAATACATCGAAAATCTCCTTTTGATGTTTTGATTAACGTATCAGTACTAGCAGCCTCTAATGTACTTGCATTTACATAATATTTATCACCCTTTTTAATTGGATATTTAAATAAAAGTGCTTCTAAAGAAGAACCCGCTACTTTATTATAAATATGAAAACCGTCTTCTATATTTTTATAAACTGCAGTTTCAGTAAAAAAGCCGAAATTTTCCATTAGGAACCAATTATCATTAACACTTAATACTTTAGAAGTAAGTTGTTTAGAACTATCAAAACGACCTAATGAATCATAATAATCCATTTTATACTGCCACTCATTACCTACCTTTAAGGGTATTATAAACGAAAATTGGTTAGGGTCAATTATATTCTCATTTTTACTACAAGCACAAACAATCAGTGCTATCATTATAAATATTATTCTAATTTTCATAAATGCATCCTATAATTTAAGTCAAAATTATTTTGCTGAATTGCTGGTAACCACTTTTATTTGATATTATTATAAAGTATAACCCACTTTGTAAGTTAAAAGTTTGTAATTCAATTCTTTTGTTCTTATTTAAATTTTCTAAATTATGATAAATCAATTTATTACCTAATAAATCATATATCTCAAAATTATACTGATTATCTGCACTTATGTCATCTAATTCTTCATAATTAATAGATAACACACCATTGTTGTTTATAATAGAGAATTTATTAAAGTCTTTAAGATTATTATTTTTAGAAACCTTTGTCCATGTTTTTCCACGATTCAATGTTTGATAAACACCATCTTTACGATATTCTTTAATTTTTTCAATTTTTTTATAATCAACCCAAGTTTTACCACAATCATAAGACAGTCTCTCTTTATTATTACCTAAATTATATTCATGAATTATATAAACTTCTTTGGATATTAGAGCCATATTAGCTATAAAAAACATTGTAGTTATACATAATCGTTTTAACATATTATCTCCTCCACTATTGCTTACAATTTGGGAAACAACTAGATGAAGTTGGCGGGAACTTTAATTGATAGCCCGGTATTACTACTGCTTCACAAGGAGGCCATAATATTTCTTGACACTCAAAAGGAAAGTCACCTGCTATCGTTTGGATATCCTTTCGAAGTTCATTATTAATACTATCCCAACAAAATCTAGTAATTTCTTTACAACAAACTGGAGTACAATTTTTTGCAGAAAAATAAATTCGAGTATCCTCATTTGGTGAACTTATGCTTTCTAATACACTCATACAATATGATTGACAAAATCCATAATATCTTGTATAAGTTGATGATTCTCTAAATAATCCAGTTTCACAATCAAATAATTCTTTTCCTTCTGAAGCAATAAATGTTTCCATTTTTTTTAAGATGACTTCTTGATAAGCATAATCATTTAATGATTTTAACTTATCTGCGTTAGGTTGAACACCATATTCCCATTCATCATTTGGCCATAACCACTTTATCAATTCATTGCACCCTCCATTTAAATTAGTTATATCATAAAATCCAATAGACTTAATCAATATTTGTGTTTTTCCATTACAGATTCTATAATATACCATAACAGTAATTGTACAATTAGGGTATCCCGGATATTTAAAGTTCTCTGGGTAGGAATTCCATTCTACATTTTCACAACCTTCTTCGTTATAGCATTGCGCCCAATTTACATTTAAATTCAATAAAGTAAATATAAAAAAAACAATTTATAAAAGTTCATTTCTTTTTCCTTTGTGTTAGTACAAAATATTTAATTTAAAACTATCAAATAATTACTTTTAATACTTCAATAGCTAAATTGTTGGACCGCGCGCCCTCCTCGGATAACCCAATACTAATTTAGAAAAACTACAATAAAACTGTGCGGATTCGTCTTTGACTTGTATACTTGTATACTTGTATACTTGTATACTTGTATACTTGTATGTGAGTATGAATGTATGTGAGTATTTGTT
>JBDHXE010000231.1:0-2974 GCA_039810525.1 Chlorobiota bacterium
GATTTTATAATTGATTCCAATGCAGACAAAAGCATTAAACTATCCAATTACAAATCAGACCGTTTAATAGTTATTAATAAAGATGACAAAGCTATTTCTATTGTTAATAAAGATAATCAAGGGTTTTATGTGAGAGGCTCTGCAGATTTAGCATTTTCAAACTATATTACATTAGCAATTAATGATAGTGTCATTAGTGCTAATAATAATGGGTTACATTTTTTTATAAACAAAGCACCTGATTATTCAGAATTTAAGTATTTCAATTTTAAAAATAATAATAATGAGATTATTAATTATATTAATAATCTTCCCAAAAATTCAATAGTAATGATAGCAAATGCAGGTAAAAGTAAAGTAAGCCCTGAGCTGTCAAACATTATTAGACAATTAGGCGCCAAATACGATGTAAGCAATATAAATGGAAATTGGCTGTTTGCTACAATAATTGGGACCAATCAAACTCAAGAAAAATACAATGATACTAATATTGTCAATTTATCTACCATGTTTGAAAATAATGAAGGTAATACTTTTACTTTTAAACTCAATTTTAACAATCAGACTAATTCAAGAATAGTTGCTACCGATATAAACTCTGCTCAATACACTAAACCAATTAAAGTAAGTAAAAATAACCTATACAGTTTTGATAATAACATTACTGCTATTTATATTACACACCAAAACTTTTATCAAGCAGCAGAAAAATTAAAAAATTATAGAGAAAATAGCCAGAATATTAAAGTAAAACTTATTGATATTGAAGATATTTATAATCAATATAATTATGGCAACGAATCACCACATGCTATCAAAAACTATTTAATTAATTACTATCATTCTTCTTTCGATTTGCCAAAATATCTTACATTAATTGGTGATGCTACTTGGGACCCACGTATGTTAACTCCAAACTCAAAGAGCATTAATTATATGCCAGCTTATGGCAATCCAGTAAGTGATTATTGGTATGGCTTATTAGATGGAGAAAATGATTTCGATCCAGAAATTATAGTGGGGAGAATATCTGTCAAATCGAATAATGAAGCAATGAATGTAGTTAATAAACTAATACAATACGATACAATTGCTCCATCAGAATGGATGAAGAAATATCTTTTTCTAACAGGAGGGATGAATAATAACGAGCGAAATCTATTTTATGGATTCATAGGAAATTTCTATAGTCAGTATATAACCAATAAGCAATATTGCAACTCAATTGATTACGTTATGAAAGAGGAAAATTCACCTTCTTCATCAAGCCAAGGTACAGAAATAAGAGAAAAGATAAATGAGGGCAAAATATGGACAATTTATATAGGTCATGCAGCGTCCGAAGTATTTGAGTTAGATGGCTGGAATGCATCAAGTCTTAGTAATTATCAGAAATATGGATTATTGACCACAATATCTTGCAATACAGGCGCATTTGCAGAACCTAATCTACTTACATGTAGGAATGAAGAATACTTATTAGTAGCAGACAAAGGGTTTATAGGAGTGATTGGCTCTACTACACTTGGATTTGTGAATGAACATAATTATATAACCTACTCAATGATAAATCTAATAGGGGATACTTTAAAAAAGGAAAGAAATCTAGGTGAGATATTTTATTATGGCAAAATGAAAATGGCCAAAAATTCATATCAATTATTCACACTTTACCAATTCTCCTTACTAGGAGATCCATTAACAAGATTTAGATTTGGTAAAAAAACAGACCCTTATCTAAATTCGGATATTATTAAAATTAAAATTGATGGTACCGATAAACAAGCTACCGATAACGATAGCCTTGCTACTATCTCAGGTAAAATCTTAAATTATGGTTATAATATCAACAAATATCTAGAATTAAGAATGATTAGAACATACAATGGCTATAGTGATTCAAGCTCAATTTTTACTAATGATCTATGTACAAATCAAGATTTTAATTTTAATATTGATATAAAAAATAAACCAGGAACCCATTTAATTACACTAATAATAGATCCTAATAACTATTTTGACGAAGATAACAAAGATAATAATAAATTAACTTTAAGAGTAGAAGTTTATAAAGACGGGCTGATTTTCTTAGATCCACAAGCTAATTGGGATGTAAGTCAAAATGAAACTAAAATCCGAGTATTAAACCCCCTCGATAGCACTAATCTGTTTAATTATTTCTTTGATATTACTACTACAAGTGATGATTCGGTATATAGTGCCAATACAATTAGAAACTTAAATGAATTTGATATTAATGAAAATTATATTGATTGGCATCCAAATTTAAGAAATATTGATTCAGGCTCTTATATATTAAAAGCACGCTCTGTGAATATAAAAGATGGCAAATTAAGCGAAATAAATTCTATTCCAATTAATTTAAAAGAATCAATCTCAAATGATAGAATTAATTACCAATTGCATACTAATACTTCTATTAATTTTGAAGAAATGACTAACTTACATTACAACAAAGATAATAACTCACTACAATTAAACAAATACTCTGTTCCATTCAAGACTCTATCGGTAGTTGGTATTTATGATACCAATATGGTTTACAAAGTACGCCCCTATGTCAATTTGGAAGTAGGCAATCATGTATTTGTGCAAGGATATTATGATAGAGGATTCAATGTCGGCGTATTCAGTAGTACACCTAATGGAATATCTACAAAATATAGATTATTCGATACTTGGGGCAAAGATGCAAGTCATCCTGCAAGTAATTGGTATAAAGATTCAGTAGCTGTCGATCTAGTACGATTCTTGAGAGATTCTGTTAGCGAAAATGATTATCTATTCATCGGAACAAATGGCTCAGCATTTAGATTACCAGTATACTTTAAAATATTCGCTTCTAACCCTTGTGAGGGGTCTGTAGATACATTATTGAATGTCTTTAGAGACTATGGCTCATTAATTGCCGATACAATAGTAATAGATTCTAATAATCAGGGATTTAATGTAT
>JBDHXE010000232.1:0-2935 GCA_039810525.1 Chlorobiota bacterium
ACGATGAGAAATATAATGAGGCTTATTTTTCATATTATCCAAATGTGTGGAGGCATGGTGATTTTATTCAGATTACTGAGCGTGGCGGCGTAATCGTGTATGGCAGAAGTGATGCTACTCTTAATCCCGGTGGAGTTAGAATAGGTACAAGCGAAATATATAGAATAGTAGAATCATTAGATGAAGTAAAAGATTCGATAGTTGTCGGTTTAGACAAAGATAATGATATAGAAATTATATTATTCGTGGTATTAAATCAAAATCTAAGTATCGACGATAAAATAATTAGCGATATTAAGAATAAAATTAAAACTGAATTAACTCCACGTCATGTCCCAAAATTCATTTTTCAAATTAATGAAGTGCCTATTACTATAAGTGGTAAAAAAGTAGAATTAGCAGTTCTTAAAGCTATTAAAGGTGAAGAAATTAAGAATATTTCTGCATTAGCTAATCCGGATTCATTAGAGCAATTTAAAAATTTAATTGGTAGAAAAATTCTATAAAATTAATTTTGAATAATTTGGAGAAATTTATTATTTTTGTAGTTCTTATAAATATAAGGTGATAAAAAAATGTCAGTAGTTGTTGATATTGCTGGAACTCAATTTAGTGTAGATAAGAATTCTGTATTAAATGTTCCTTTAATTAAAGGCGAACCAGGTGATACATTAGAATTTAGCAATATATTATTATCAGAATCTGATGGTAATGTAGTAGTAGGCACTCCTAATCTAAATGGTTCTGTAAAAGCTAAAATTATTGAACATGGCAAAGATGACAAAATATGGGTCTTCCATAAGAAAAGACGCAAGGGCCATAGAAAATTAAACGGGCATCGTCAGAAGTATACTCAAATTGAAATAACTGATATAGTTGTAAATAATTAAGGAATTGAAATGGCACATAAGAAAGGTATGGGGTCGACCAAGAATGGTCGCGATTCTAACTCCCAAAGACGTGGTGTTAAGAGATTTGGTGGTGAATTAGTAAAACCAGGTAATATTATAATCCGTCAAGTGGGGACTAAAGTTCACCCCGGATTAAATGTTGGTATGGGTTCTGATTATACAATATTTTCCTTAGTTGATGGTATTGTGAAATTTGAACGTAAAGATAAAACTAGAAAGAAAGTTTCTGTTTATCCTATTAATTAATTTTTTTCATTTTTAATTAATCTCTCTACTTGCAAAAAAAGGGGCTATTATTGCCCCTTTTTGTATGGAATTTGTATAATTATTCTAGTTCCAGTGCCCAGAGTTGATTTGATCCACATTCTTCCACCTAATTGTTTAGTTATTATATATGCTTTTGTAAGCCCAAAGCCTCCCCCAAAGGTTCTTTTGTCTGTTACATTACTTGCTCTATATTTAAACCCAATTATTTTATCTAATTCATTTTCGGGAATGCCAATTCCATTGTCTTCTACTGCAAAAACTATGTTATTTTCGTCTTGCATTAACCCTGCAAGTATCATCCCTCCTATCTTGGTATATTTTCTTGCATTTGCCATCAAATCTCTAATTACGCTTATAAATAACTTAGGTAAATATATATGCTGGCCATATATTGAATTTATGTTAAAATCAACAAGGTAAGCATTATCATCGAATACTGCTATATTATTTACAATTTTGTATTTGCCTTTCGAATTTTTTTCTATGGCAGCAAAAAATGAGCTAATCTCATATTCAATTTGCTCTATATTCATCTCTATAAATTCTGTAGAATGCAAATCGCTATTGTTTATCTCTTCGGCTCGTTGTTTGAGAGTGTCGCATATAGAATGTATATTATCTTTAATAGCTCTTATGTGCTGATTGCTTAATAGATCTTTGCTTGCAATATAGTTATCTATTGAAGTAAGTAATTCGTGATTAAAATTATCTATATTGCTAAAAAAGAGAGAGCTTTTTGTGCTGTCTGCTAAACTATTGGCAACTTCTCTTATTGCTCTCAATTTGGGTCTGAATGTATCAATATCATCTACTGTTAATTGAAAATTAAATATTTCAGCAGATAATATATTCAAAATATTCACAATGCTATGCAAAAAAATTAGATTTTGTTCTTCTTCTGTTACATTCAAATCAGCAATTATTTCCTTTTCCATTTTCTTCCAATTTTTTATTTAAATAAATATTTCTTTTAATATCAATGTTTTTATCATATATTCAATGAGACTCTATTTTATAATATTATCATAATACTGAATGATTACGATAATTTATTTCCCATCTAATAGCTGATTGAGTCATATCATCTAATTTATATTTAGGATACCAATTAAGTACAGAATTAGCTTTATCTGGACAAGCCCAGATCTTTTCGGCATCTCCTAATCGCCTACCTACAATTTCGTAATTTATTTTGGTATCAATATATTTCTGAGCGCTTTTAATTACATCTAAAACGCTGTATCCTATTCCAGTACCTATATTGAATATATCATAATAGTGCATACTATGTCTATCAATAAATTTAAGAGCATCTATATGTGCATTTGCCAAATCACTTACATGAATATAATCTCTTATTGCTGTACCATCTGGTGTATCATAATCATTGCCAAAGACATAAAGTTTTTCTCTTAGCCCAACTATTGTTTGCGTAAGATATGGCATTAAATTATTAGGTGTTCCTTTTGGCAATTCTCCTATTAAACCACTATTGTGAGCGCCTACTGGGTTAAAATATCTCAACGCAATTGCTTTGATTGATTTACCAGATGATATATAATCTTGAATTATGGCTTCTGATATCTGTTTGGTGTTGCCGTATGGAGACCATGCTTTTTTTAATGGGGTGCTTTCGTAAACAGGTAGAGAGTCTGGCTGCCCATATACAGTACACGAAGAGGAAAAGACTAATGATTGGATATTGTTTTCGGACATAGCTTCCAATATTTTCATTAAAGAATTAAGATTATTGTCAT
>JBDHXE010000233.1:0-2790 GCA_039810525.1 Chlorobiota bacterium
GTATGGCTGGCATGCACGTATAGCGGTAATATTTTTATCTGATAATAGTATATCTATATTAGTATTAGGATATTTGTTTCTAAGAGTTTTAATAAAAGGAGAGGATACTAAAAGATCGCCTATTCGGTCGTTTCGTATTAAAAGAATTTTGGAGCTGTTGCTTATCTTAATAAAATTAGTAGTTTGATCAATAAAATTAGTTCCCATATTCTTATAAATAAACTTATCAAGAATATTTTTGAATGAATACTCTATTCTTTTTAGGAAATTATCTTTATTTTTGCTCAAAGTAATTTTACTGAATTATTCTTCTTCCTTTCTATTTTCGATAAATTCGAGAGCTTCTTCGATAGTATCGAAAAATTCAAAAACATCGTCAATTTTGGTCATACTCATTAGTGAACGTATGAAATCGCTAACCCCAACTAATACCAATGGAATATCATGTTCGCTTAGCTGCCTATTAGCTAATAGTAAGGCACCTAATCCCGAACTATCCATAGTTTCGACTTTTGACATATTAATTATCAATGCATCTATATCTGGCTGAGCAGTAATTAGCATTCTTGCTTTTAGCTCGGAAGCAATATTTGATTCGACCGATTTGTTCTTCAATTCAAATATTACTATATTGTCTTTGTGTTCAATTGTATAATTCATACTTTTGTTAATATAAGGTTTTCATAAAAAACAAATATATGAAAAATAAAACGTTTGAAAAAAATTCAAATTTAAAAATTCTAATAATTAGATTGTCTTCGATGGGCGATGTAGTATTAACTACTAAGTTAATTAGGGTGATTAAGCTAAATTACCCTAATTCTGATATTATGTTTGTAAGTAATCGAGAATATGAAGATATCTATAAATATAATATCCGTATTAATACGTTAGGCTTGTATATAAGAGATGATATAGCTCTAATCTCTAAATTGCGATACGAAATAGTAGAATACAGCCCAGATTTGGTAATAGATCTGCAGAATAATAAGAGAAGCAGATATTTGATAGAAGGTTTGGATAATATAGTAACTATGGATAAGCGAAGGCTATATAAATTATTGCTTGTATATACCAAATATGTAATTAAACGCAAAAATTTGCTTATTCCCGAGTTATATATTAATACTATGAGAGATGAATTTGCTGAGATTGAGGTAGATAACGATGGTCTGGAGTTCTGGTTGGAGAGAGATAGTCAGGCTAATAGGTATTTGCCCTTTGATAAGCAATTGGTTAATAAGAATAGTCTAAAAATAGCTGTAGCTCCGGGTGCACATTATCAAACTAAGAGATGGCCTAAAGAGTATTTTGTTGAATTAATCAATATGATGAGATTAAAATATGGCTTTGAGTTTATTTTATTGGGTGGCAAATCTGAATATGAGTTGTGTGATGAGATAGCAAATCGAACTCAGAGTAATAATTATGCAGGCAAAACTAATATTGCTGAGAGTGCAGAATTATTAGATTCTTGTGATTTGATAATATGTAATGATACAGGGCTAATGCATATAGCGGCAGCACGTCAAGTGCCTATTGCAGTATTTTTTGGATCATCAGTGCAGGAGTTAGGGTTTATTCCCTATAAGGTAGCTAATATTATCATAGAGTTGGATATGTGGTGCCGCCCTTGTAGTCATATTGGTAGGAGAAGTTGCCCTTTGATTCATTTTAATTGTATGAAAAAAATTACTCCAAATATAGCTTTTGATAAAATAATAGAGTTCGTAAATTATCTATATAAAATTAGTTAATACGATAATAAGAAATATGTCCGAAAGTAAATATTTAATATCAATTAAGGGTGCCAAAGTTCATAATTTAAAGAATGTGGATATTGACATTCATAGGAATAAACTTACCGTAATAAGTGGTGTAAGTGGGTCTGGAAAGTCTTCTTTAGCATTTGATACTTTGTATGCAGAGGGTCAGAGGCGATTTGTGGAATCGTTGTCGAGCTATGTGAGGCAGTTTTTGGAGAGAATGTCTAAACCAGATTGCGAATCAATAACAGGTATACCACCTGCAATAGCTATTCAGCAGAACACTTTTACGAGAAACCCACGCTCTACTGTGGGTACTACTACTGAGATATATGATTTTTTGAGGCTATTGTATGGAAGGATAGGTACTACAATATGCTATTCTTGTGGCAATACAGTAAGGAAGGATAATACTTCTTCTGTGATAGAGGAATTAAAGCAATTGGACGATGGAGAGAAATTATATATATGCTTTACTCCTGATACTAAAGAGTATAATTCGGAGAATTTAATCCAAAGTTTGAAAGAAAAAGGATTCTATAGATTAGTTAATATAAAGAATTTAGAAGTAAGTGAATTGGACGAGATAGCTGATAAGATAAAGTTAACTTTTGAAGATTACTATGTATTGGCCGATAGAGCTGTATTTCGTAATGATAAGGAGACATTAAATAGGATAGCAGATTCCTTGGATTTGGCATTTAGCAATGGTAATGGTAATATTCAGATAATTAAATTGAGCGATAGCAAGGTATTAAAATTTTCATCAAATTATGAATGTGCAAATTGTGAGATATTGTATCAGGAACCAGAACCTAAGTTGTTTTCTTTTAACAATCCTCAAGGGGCTTGCCCTAAGTGCCAAGGTTTTGGTAGAACAGTAGGTATTGATGAAGATTTGGTGATACCAGATAAGTCAAAAAGTATAAGGAAAGGGGCTATTCATCCATTCAAGAGCGATGCTAATTCCCCTTATCAGAGAGAAGTTATTAGGTTTTGTATTGTGAAAAGAATTGATCCAGAT
>JBDHXE010000234.1:0-2782 GCA_039810525.1 Chlorobiota bacterium
TTGCTAGCATCCAAATGCATAACAGTCCCTAATGCAGTAATATCCAAAGCTAATCCACTTACCAATCCCTTTTCTAGCTCTACAATTATAAGCTTAGATCTAGATGATGACTGCTATGTTGATGGGTTTGTTACTGATGAAATTGGCAACTTTGTAACACAATTAACCTATAATGGCAAACCAATGGATAAATTAATGATGAAAATTGGAAAAAATTATTCTATACCATTTAATGCATCATCAATTGCATCTCAAGGTTTATACAATGCTGTATTTATTGCTCATCCTATCAATGATATTAATATAGAACTGTCAAAAGCAGTAGTAAAATTACAATTAGTCAAAGATGGTTCAAAATGATTTTTTTAGTATATTGCAATTAAATGTGGGTAATAATTTTAATAATATTATTTGGAATATTTTCTACTGAAAACTCTTCAGCAGAACTAACATTATTATACCCTTTGAGCAATGATTCTTTAGAATGTGGCTCTGCAATCAATATTAAATGGAAAAATACATCAAAAGACCCAATTGATCTATACTATTCATTAGATTCTAATAATTGGCAAATTATTGCTAAAAATTTAACAATAGACAACTATAATTGGACGATTCCAAATTCTATTAAATCAAAAATATACTTTAAATTGCAAAGTAAAACCATAGGTGGAATAGAATTAATTTGGGATAATCAAAATGCACATTCCAATTGGGTAAAAGTAGCGAAATTTGTAAATAATGATAAAGTAGTTACTGTTGGTAGAGATGATTCCGTAAAAGTATGGGATATACCATCTAAAAAATTACTCCGAACACTATTCATTCAAAATTCACCTACAAATATTCAAGCAACAAATTTTGCTATAGAATATGATAAAAATAAATTGTTGGTCGCACAAGACAAAGCTATTTGGACATGGGATTTAAATACAGATATCAAAAAACGTATATATGTTAACCCTAAATTAGATGAAATTCTAACATTAGATTACGACCCAAACAATCGAGAAGTTGCAGTTAGCTCCAAACACGGTATAGTTACAATTATAGATCTCTTCGGTAAGGCTACAGCTTCATTTAATCTTATAAGCGATCCATTATTTCCAATTAATACTATTTACTCATTAGATTATAGCGCTGATGGTAAATTTTTATTAGCCGCTGGTGATGATGGTTATTTGCATCTAATTAACTTAGAAACTGAAGAAATAAAAAAATCTAAATATCATCACGGTATTACTAATGATTATACAATATGGTCAGCTCAAATATCAAATGATAATCGATTAATAATAAGCGGTGGAGTAGATAATATTGCTATTATTTGGGACTTTAATACATTAGATACTATCAAAACAATTAACTATAATGCAGATATAAGAGCTGCTAAATTTAATAATCGCTCTGATAAAATTCTAATAGCAGGGCTTGCTAATACATTAGAACAATACACAATTAATCAATTCAAAATCAGCAACACTACTATCGATCACAAGGCACAGATATTATGGGCTGAATACCTCAATAATGGTGACACCTTAATCACAGCAGGGCGAGACAATTCTTTCAAAATATGGAGAAATATAGGCTATCAAGACAATGAATTTGTTAGTTCATCTATATTATATCAGAAACTAAAGATAAATTTTCCTAAATTGTATGTCAATATTAATCAAAAATTCAATATACCCATTGAATTCGAAGGAGACTTTAAATTTTTAGATAGTATAAATATAGAATATTCATTACCTATAGATATAATTAAATTAAATAACATCTCAACACCAATTAAATCAGTTGCAAAAGATGAAATATTTAGCAAAACATTTATAAAAGATAGCATCAAAACACAAGTACTATACAATGCTACTGCTCTTTTAAGTAATAGAAAAAATGGAGATATTCTATTTAGCAATATCAAATTCTATCCCGAAGGTAACTATAAAATAGAAACAAATGATGGATTTATAGAAATCATTGATTCCTGCAATATTGATTCATCAAGATATGTAACTATTGACAAAGCAAATACAAATGTTGTAATAGCCAATCAAATTGTAAGCAATGTACTAAAATATAAGCTAAATACAATTATTGATGCTAAATTTGATATAGCTATTTACAATTATAATGGCATTAAAATACTAAGTTTAAATAATTCTTTTTATAGAAATGGAATTTACGATTTTAGTAAAGATATATCTTCTTTACCTAATAATATCTACTTTTTAGTTACCAAATACGAAGATAATATATTATGCTCACAATTTATAAAGTATGAATAATGAAAAAATTGTTACTAATTATAATTTTTATACTAATTTATAACGATACTTTTGCTCAAGCTCCAGCTGATGAATTGACATATAGGCAATGGATTTCTACTAACGATACATTGATAATCAAAAGAAAGAATGGTGACTGGTGGTTTGGGGGTAGAATTGGATTGAATAGAAATTATTATTTTGGTACATTAGAATATTTAACGAACAACGACCCGGGTAACCCTTTCAAAAGACTAATTAAATTTGATGTAGGAGATGGTGGGGGAATGATATTTGGAGGTCAAATTGAGTATTTGCCCGTTTATAAAAAATGGGGTTATGGAATTAATATAGATGTAATAGAAGGTAGAGAAGTAAATGCAAGCTCCAACCCCCTTAACGACTCTCTATTTACGTTCTATGATTTTAACTCAAAGCTAAACTATTTAGTTGCATCACCTTATGCTAGATTAAATCTTATTTTTGACAATCTATTTATTTATTCAGGATTAGAT
>JBDHXE010000235.1:0-2755 GCA_039810525.1 Chlorobiota bacterium
TTTGAGATTAATCAATTAGATAATATTTTTAGCTGTGATATCAGGAAACAAGTATTTAAAGCTGAAGATGATAAATATATATATATTTATATAGATGGTGAGTATTTTAAATTTGAAAAGATTGATGAAGAGTTTGGTATTTCTTCCGTTCAATTAAATGATGTTGATTATGAGTATATTTACTCTCCTACTCCCGGTAATATAATAAAAGTTTTAGTAAAAGATGGTCAGACAGTGAGCGAAGGTGTACCTTTGGTAATAATTGAATCTATGAAGATGGAAAATACAATTTATTCTTCTATTGCAGGCATAGTATCTAATATCCAAATAAGTGAAGGAGAGCAAGTATCGAATGAAAAATTGATATTAGAAATTAAAAGATTGCAATAATATTAGATGATCATTAGATTATTTGACATTTTTCATAATTACTTCTGGGGTATTTGCCTATTTGGATAATAGTATAGGTTTATAGATCATTGATAATATTATAATTTATAAGATATTTATTTATTATGTATATTAATATTCTGCAATAAATAATCAATATACCATAGTATCAATTATTTTAGGAGCAGAATAGTTAATTTTTTTAATCTTCACAAGACTATCATTGTAAGAGAATTGTTTGGAATTGGCTTTAATTGCTTCTCTATCTAATTTTTTTAATTTATGAATCTTCTGTTCTTTTCTTTTGTTGTTTGCTCTTAGTGAGGATAATTCTTGAACTAATTCTAAATATTCATCTCTCAGCGTATTTATTTTGTGTTTCAGTGCAGGCAAACTTGGATCATTTTCGGCAACTGCACTTGATTTTACTTTATAGTTCATTAATTCATCTTTGATAATTGCAATTTTTTTTAGTAGTTGACTTTCGCTTTTTCTAATACGTTTGTTTATTTCTATATTATCAATATTTTGTATTTCATTTATCATAGTATATATATCGAGTCTTTTATAATTTTCTAAATAAGTATTTATACTTAATTAGAAAATTATATCATATAATTAAGTATGATAATGTTACAATTTATGTATTATTTATATACTGGGAATATTGTAGTGATTCTTATATTTAATTTATACTGAAGTTGTCTCCACTATTTCTTAGCTCGGAATTGTTGGGTGTCTATATCGTATTTTTTGATTTTATTATGTAAAGTTTCTCTACTAACTCCTAATAAAGAAGCTGATTTGCTAACATTGCCATTACATGATTTTAATGTTTCTTCAATTTTTAGTTTATTATGTTTTTCGGCATCCTCTTTCAATGTAAGCCCTTCTGTAAATGATATCATTACAGGCACATTAATATCTGGACGATGCCCCATATTTTTCAAAATGTCATTAGTCTCTATCTGCTCTTTTTGTGTAGTTTGGCACACTCTTTTAATCATACTTGATAGTTCACGTACATTTCCTGGCCAATTCTGCTCTGATAAAAATTCGATAGCACTTGGTACAAATATCTTATTATCGGAATAATCGATATTATGTTTTTGTAAATAATGCTCTATTATCTCTGGAATATCTTCTTTTCTCTTGCTAAGCGAGGGTAGCTCTATTTCACATTCTCGTAATCTATGGTATAATTGCTCTCTGAATTTACCATCTTTCATACTATTAATCAAATTTTTGTCTGTAGCAGAGACAAATCTTATATCTATCTCTTCTTGCTGAGTAGATCCAACCTTTCTGATATATTTTTCCTCTAATGGTAAGAATAGATTAGATTGCAAATCAAGTGGTAATTCTCCAATTTCATCTAAAAAAAGAGTACCTCTATTAGCTTCGTGAAATAGTCCTTTTTTAGTCTCAGTAGCGCCTGTAAATGACCCCTTTATATGTCCAAAAAGCTCTGATTGGAATAATTCTTTAGTTATATTTGGTATATCTACTGTTACAAAAGATGATTTGGCTCTTCTACTAATACTATGTAATGCTTTAGCTACTAATTTTTTTCCTGTTCCAGTTTCCCCAATAATCAAAACATTTAGGTCTGTTCTACCATATCTAACTATAGCATCGCCTACTTCAATTATTGCTTTGCTCTTGCCAATTATGCCATTAGAATTTAAAAATTTAATTATTGTATCTAATTGCTCATTTCCTTCTGTTTTGAATAATGTTTCTAACAAATCTCTAATTTTATCTTTTGATATTAGACTTTTCTCTATGAAGTTAGAAGCTCCTAATTTAGTTGCTCTGACTGCGCTCTCTATGGTTCCTTTACCAGAAATCATAACAACTGGTATAGTAGGATTAGATTTTCTAAATTTTTCGAGTAAATCTAAACCGTCAATTTCTTCATTTATACCAAATTCTATATCCAGAAATACAGCGTTTATTTGATTATTGTTCTTAAAGAAATATTCCATAGTAGATAATGGATTATTTGTAATAGTAGTTTTATAACCAAATGATTCTACAAGTTCTGAAATAGTTCCCGAAAATTCTAAATTATCGTCAGCGATTAAAATTCTACTCATTTGTATCCTTACTATTAGTTATATCCATAAATTCTTGGAATAATGATTTGAATGCTTCGTTCCCAATATTGTTGTGAATTGGATTCCACAAAGCTCTTAATAGTACATTATCCTTTTTATTATAATAAATTATATAATTATTGGAATCTGCGGGAACATTTAATGTCTGGATTTTTAGAAATAATTTGGTCGTCTTATCAAACAAATTGCAAGCTTTTTTACTTTCTAATCTAATTGTATCATTATTAGATGAATTTGTGATTAAA
>JBDHXE010000236.1:0-2739 GCA_039810525.1 Chlorobiota bacterium
CTGTGGTAGGGCCCAATGGCTGTGGCAAAACCAATGTAGTTGATGCTATCAGATGGGTATTAGGTGAGAAAAAAGCATCTACTCTGAGAAGCGATATTATGGAAAATGTTATTTTTAATGGCAACAAAGACAGAAAACCTCTTGGTATGGCCGAAGTATCTATATCATTTAACAACAACAAAGGAATACTACCTTCTGATTATAATGAAGTGGAAATAACTCGTAGATTGTACAGAAATGGTGAAAGTGAATATCTAATCAACAAATCTATTTGTAGATTAAAAGATATACTTAATTTATTTATGGATACAGGCATTGGCTCAGACACCTATTCCGTAATAGAGCTCAAAATGATTGAGCAAATCCTAAGTGGTAAAGTCGACGATAGAAGAGCTATGTTCGAAGAAGCCGCTGGTATCAAAAAATATAAAGCCAGACGTAAAGAAACAAGTAGAAAACTTGAAATAATCAATCAAGATATGACTCGGCTCAACGACCTACTACTCGAAGTTAGAAAAAATGTAAATTCACTATCTCGTCAAGCATCTAAAACTAAAAGATATAATCAATTGCTCAATGAGTTACGTGAAATTGAAATCCATTCATTAGCTATTGACCTAAAAAATTATAATTTTAAATTCAATGAAATTATCACTAATCTTGATATATTAAATAATAATAATATATTATTGAGCAAAAATTACGATGATAAAACTATCGAAATTCAAAATTATAAAAAAGATATTGCTGATTTGGAAATAGAATTAGCCGAAATCTCTCTTTCCGAAAATAATATTATAAACATAATTAATGATAATAAAAAGGAAATTGCTATTTCTAATGAAAAAATTAATTCTAACTTAAATACTATACAGCGGTTAGAAAATGAAATTAATGAAAGTAAATTCCAAAATGAAAATCTCAATATTAATATTAAAGATACTAAAAATAATCTTGATATATTAGATAATGAAATTAAAGATATTACACAGCAGAAAATTAGCATAAGTGAACAATTTACAATTTCTAATAGTAAAATTAAAACAATTAGAGATAATTTTGCCACTGCTAATTCTAATCTAAATACTTTAAAAATTAAAATTGATAATATTAATAATAATATTAACCGAAATAGAGATAAAGAAAAGCAAATATTAAATAAAATAAAACAAAACGAAAATGAAGTCAACAATATTAATCACCAAAGTATCAAAATAGAAGAAGATATTATACAATTAATTACACAGAAAGAGCAAAATGATTTTAATATTGTCAATGCTGAACAAGAATTAAATAATGCCTCCGAGCAGAAAACTATTATCGAAAATAATATTAATGATATTAAACTTAATATCAATCAATTAAAACAAAATAAAAATAGCAAAAAAGCAACTTTAGATTTCCTCAATTCATTAGTTGATAATACAGAAGTTTCCAAATTCCTCAATAATGATAAAAATTGGAATACTAGCAAAGATAAAGTGATTCTAGCAGAATCTTTAGGCATAGATGATAAATTCGCTACAGCTCTTATTGCTGCACTTGGAGAATCTGCCCATAGTTTTGTAGTAGATACCATCGAAGATGCTCAGCAAGCTATAACTTCATTACGCAAAGCTCAAAAAGGGAAAAGTGGGTTTATAATACTCGACAAGATACCCATTATAGATTCTCCCGGAAATATTGAAATTAATGATAATTGCTTTGGATGGCTAAGCGAACTAATTACCGCAGATAACAAATTAAAAAGTGTAGTGCGTGGCCTCACTGGTAGAACAGCAGTAGTTAGCGATAGACTTATTGCTGAAGAACTAATTAATACCAAAATATGTGATACTGCTGTTACTCTCGATGGTGAGCTTATCAACAAAATTGGATATATATATGGCGGCTCCATATCTCAAAAAGAAGGTCAATGGGTAGGAAAAAATCAAAAAATTAACGACCTGAAAGATGATATTAATAATTTTAATTTATTAATAGAAGAGCAAGACAATCAATTAAAACTATTGCAAGAAGAATTACAGTTAATCGACATTCAAAGCCTAAATGATAAACTAAAAAAATATCAGCAAGAAGTTGTTAATATCACCCGTTCTATTGATATATTATCTCTAAAAAAAGAATCATTATCAAATAACGTTAATATGTTTGAAACTATGAAAATAGATTTGAACAATCAACTTAATGACCTTAATTTAGACAACGAAAAATTATTGCTACAAAAAAGCGATTTTGAAAATGAATTCGATAATGCCAAACTAAACTCCGAATCATTAAAAATTGAACTTAACGAAATTGAAATTTCTAATAATACCATAAGTAAGAGCCTTAGAGAAATTGAATTAAAAGAACTCACTACCAACAACAACATTAATAATTTAAACAACCAACTAATTAATTACAACAATCTTATTTCTAACAATATTCAGAAAACTCAGATCAAAGAAAAGGAAATTAACAATCTAGACATACATATCAAAGAATTAGAATTATCTATTGCCAAATTATCTCAATCCCTTGAAGAATACGATATTAAGCTAAATGAACTACTCAATAAGAAACAAATTATTAATGAACAATTATCTATATTAAAAAACAATACCGAAGCAACTGAAATAGAAAATTTGGATATTAGAAATTCTATTGATAATCTCAACAAAAATATTCTCAACTTAGAGATTAGCAAAACTCAGGTAGAAACTGCTTCTAACAATATTATCCAAAAACTCAATGATG
>JBDHXE010000237.1:0-2712 GCA_039810525.1 Chlorobiota bacterium
TAATTTTGGACATGTGGTGGAGCATTTCGTTAATTATATCTCCAGTCTTGACAAACGGTGCTGTAGCATGATAGCCGCGCTGCTTTGCCAAAGGGTATAAATTATTTTCTGCATTCCCGATTAGATAAAATTCTAATTCTGCAAATGTATGTATATCTAGTCCAGTTCGCCTTACGAACTGTCTGGAAGCTTTTCGTAGAATATTATCAGGCGGATAATCTGCAAGCTCACCATTTTTATCCATAAATCTACAGATAATATTTAAACTTTTGTCGTCAAAAGGATTAATAAATGCTGTTCTATATTCTGGAACTATATACAAATCGGACTTGCCTTGCTCAACTATCCCTCTAAACAAGGTAGAGCCATCAATACGTTCTCCCTCTGATAGTATCAGCTCGGCTTGTTTTCTACTAGTAATAGGTATTTTCAATTCTTTTAATTTCCCATCAAGGCCAGTATAATTGAATGTAATTCTCTCTAATTGCTTTTCTAAGATTACCTTAATCAAATCACTACGTGTAAGCTCATTTCTATTCATATCTGTAATAATTGATATAGGGTTTTCTAAAGCAAAATGTTCAATTTTTTCATTCATATCCTAATTCCATAAATATAATTAATTATTTATAGCATATTCATTTTAACAAATTTAATAAACTACTTGATTATAACAAAAATAATTAACATATTTGTATAATCATTATAAATAATATTATTATTCTTATGGAAATAGAGAAACCTAAAAAATATACTTTATTATATCTTGTTTCATTTGTACTACTCTTCTATGGATTAGTATTTTTATTAGTAGCTTTTTTTACCATAATATCGTCATCTACAAGTAATACTTCTGATATGATAAGTGGCACTTTGCTTATGTCTATCCCCACATTGCTCAGTGGCTCTCTTATATTATATAATATCCGTAAAAAACGAAGAGAATCTACTAATAAGTATATAGAGAATATTATACTAAATTATGCTAAGAAGAATAATGGTATAGTTACTTCTTTGGAGATTAGTATGGAATCCGAAATAAGCAATCTACAAGCCACTCAAGCTCTTGACAGCATGGTAATAAAAGGGTATTGTACTAATCAAGTAAATGAAAAAGGGTATGTAGAATATGTGTTCCCTGTATTTAATTGGCAATACTAATCAGTGAAATAATTCTCACTAGCATCATCAAATTTGATGTTAGTTACCAGCCAGCCCTTGTCGGGTGATTTGTAAAATGTAAACACCCATCTCATAGGATAATTAGAGTGTAGAGATAAGTATCTCAATCTAACAAAGGAATCGGATACTATTTCGCCAGATACAAACTCGAATGATAGAATATCTCCATATATATCATAAGAGCGTTTAGTCTGCTCTTTTAAGTTTTTAACTTCTTCTTTTCTATTAGCTATCAAACTGTTTTTTAATAATTGATCAAATCCTTTATCTACCTCTTTTTTGATTAAATTATCAAAAAAGATGCTTATTGATTTAGTAATTTTACTATCTATATCTTTGTATATTAGAGTAGCGGTGCGCTGACTCTGGTTTGATTTTTGTAAGCCATCGTCTTGTGATTTAAGTGTAATTAAATTAATACTTATCAATAAAATAGTAATAAATAATACTTTCATTCTTATGCCGACATTTTTTTTACAAATATATCATAAAAATACACAATTAAATTAAGAATAATTACTTAATTTTTTTAATTATTAGATTAGCCATTTACATATTTATATATTATATTTGAAAATAATTAATTGAGAGAATTATGACAATTAGATTGTTTGTAACTGGTGGTACTTTCGACAAAGAGTATAATGAAATAACTGGGCATTTATATTTCAAAGATACTCATATAAACGAAATGCTTAAGCTTGGTAGAGCCAAAGTAAATGTATTGACGACTACTCTTATGTTAATAGATAGTACTGAGCTAACTGACGATGATAGGGAGCTAATCTCGTTAAATTGCTTAAAAGCAGATGAAGACAAAATCATCATTACTCATGGTACTGATACTATGGTAGAAACAGCAAAAGTGATAGCACACAATGTGCCAAACAAAACTATTGTGCTTACGGGGGCTATGATACCATACAAATTTGGCTCATCTGATGGTTTGTTTAATTTGGGAGCCGCAGTAGCTTTTGTACAGACTTTGAAGCATGGGGTTTACATAGCTATGAATGGTAGAGTCTTCAATTGGGATAATTGTCGCAAAAACAAAGAGAAAGGCGAATTTGAAGAATTGAATTTGAATCCAATTAAATAGTTGATATTTATAATACCGCTCTGATAATTTTGCTAATTGTAAATAATTAGCGTTAGCCTATAATTATGTAATGAATAAGATTTTTATAAAAAATATGGTTTGCGAACGCTGTATTTTGGCTGTTCAGCAGGTTTTGAATAATTTTGATATTAAGTATATAGATATTAAATTAGGAGAAATAATTTTAGAAAATGAATTAGATAATGTATCTAAGGAAAAACTAAAAGCTAATTTATTCCAATTGGGTTTCGAAATAATTGATGATAGAAAAAGTAGAATAATTGAAAAGATAAAGAATATTATTATAGATTTGGTGCATTACCAATCACCATTAGCTAATCAACAGAAATTATCTGATATACTAATCAATCAGATTCATCAAGATTATCATTATTTATCTAAACTTTTTTCTGAAATAGAAGGCATTACAA
>JBDHXE010000238.1:0-2707 GCA_039810525.1 Chlorobiota bacterium
CAACAACACTACCTTCAGAACTTACTTCGCCTCTGCTAAAACAATTTATTATAGTACCTCCCGGTAGGTTCTCACCGATAAAGCCACCCGTAGCTGATGATGTATTTTGTGAATTATAAACATCGCAAGTACTATAACAAGAGTTAATATTGTTGGCATTAGCACCTACAAAACCACCAATATAACTGCCATTACCATAGATAGTACCATTAGTAAAACAATTTGATATATTGCCCTGCATATTATTACCAACTAATCCGCCTACATAATAATTACCTTCAATATCGCACATAGCTATGCCAAGATTATTTATAGTACCACCATTTACGACTCCAAATAAACCAATATTACTTTCAGATGGCCTACTAATATATAGTCGAAGAATCGAATGGTTCTGTCCGTTATAATTACCATTAAAATTGAGTAACGAATTGCCTATTGAGTTAAGACCATAAGCATCATCTGCATCTCCAATAGTACCATCGCCATCCCAGTCAACTTCGTTTGCGTCCTCTGCAAAAAGAATATTAGCAGTTTGTAGAAAATATATGCCAGATGCCCAATCTGCTGAGGTATTGGATAGCTCAATTAAATCATCTGTAGTAGCTATTCGGTAAGGGTCTCCTGAAGTGCCTGAGCCACCTGAATATGTACCAGCAAATAATGGAAAAATAGCTAACAATAAAACTATTATTATAGATAGACTAAACTTCTTCATAAAGTATTCCTAATATTAAATATTTGCAACATTCTAATATAATATTATTTTTAGAATTAGCAATATATAATATTCCTAATATTAAAAAATTATAATAGTTAGCTCTATATATATTATATGTAGTTTTATAATTTTTTATTCAAGTATATCTAATTATTTCTGAGAAAGCAATTATTAGTAATGTGAATTGAACTATAATACTATTGAAGATAAAGTATATTAAAGCATATTGCATAAAGGATAATTTTATCAATAGGATATACTATAAAAAGTATCATTATTTAAAATAATAGTTAATTAGCCTTCAATTAGCTAAAAGTTCTCATCTTGTAAAATATATATAAGCTTTGGGATAAGTGGTTTTACTATATATTTTAGATTTCATTTCAACATCTTTTCCAATTGTATCCTAAGAAGTATCAATGAATTCATACAGATCATTGTTGATAAGATTTGATATTGCGCATAGAGTAGCTTTATAAAAAGTCTGCCACGTAAGTCTATGATAACATACAGCTTGCAAAAACAAGTCGTCCTACACTTATGGAAGTGTAGGACGACTAGAGAAAAATTCAAATTGAAAAAAAAGTATAATTATTTTATTATTTTGGGCGGATCAAGCTCCGCCCCTACATAGACAATAAAATTAAATTCGCATAATCCGTAATTCTAAAAATAAAATAATCGAATTAGCATTTCTTTCTCCCTCTCCTTTGGAGAGGGCTGTGGTGAGGTACAAATAACAAGTCGTCCTACACTTCCAAAAGTGTAGGACGACTGGAGAATTAAAAATTAAATCATTGCTGCTGATTTATAAGACTGCCTTAAAGTTTTTCCTAAAAAATTATAAATATTTTAGCCGTTTTTAAAAAAAGTATTTTGTTTATTCGCTCAAAAGTATTATTTTTGAATTCTAATTCAAGCCGGATTAGCTCAGCTGGTAGAGCAGCTGACTTGTAATCAGCAGGTCGGGGGTTCAAGTCCGTCATCCGGCTCACAAATAAAGAGAGGGTTTCCAAGTGGAAACCCTTTTTTTATGCGGTTTTACAAAGAGCACTCTTTTTTTTCTAAACCTTTCTAAAAGCTTCTAAAGGCTTCTATTTTTTAAAATTGATAATAAATTGTATTTTGGTAAGTCAATATCTGAACCTTGAATTGAGCTGTTTTTTTATATTATTATACTTATTGAGTAGTTGTGAATAGAATTTTTCTATTTTTGGAATTGCTGATACTTTCCTTGTCATTATTAGACTCTTGTGCAGTTGGCAAAAAGTATAGCAGAAATAGTGAAGATAGTACTAAGTTTGACATTCCGCCAGTTGTTAGATTTTTTAGAATATATGGCGATAAAGATGAAAGAAATCCACCTATTTTAATAATTACCGATGGAAATAGCAAATATGCTACCAATGTTGGTTTTAGTAGCTTGACATTGGAATTTGATGTAGCAGCAAATTTGCCACCAAATGTCAATATTAAGTTTGTACACTGTGATGTCAATTGGAAAGAAACTGATAATGCTATTATACAGAGTAATATTTTTAATAGAACTTCTTATATAGATTGGACATCTTCTACTTTTATTGATGATTATTATAATTATCGTGGTAAGGTCGTAATACCTTCGCCAACTGTAAAATTTGAATACTCTGGCAATTACAAAGCAAAAATATACTTAACTAATGATGATAGCATACCTATTGCCGAGCAACGATTCTTTGTAGTAAAGCCTATGGCTAATTCGCAGTTGATAACTTATACTGGATTGTACGATTCTAAATATCAAGTTACAAGGTCTTCGCTAACATTAGAAACAATAGTATGGAGCGATGAGCAATTTTTTGATTCCAGAATGCATTCGGTAGTATATTATAGGAATAATCGCTATTATGAGCCTTATGTCTGTAGTAAAGATATTAATGTTAATAATTATTCTTATCTATATAATTTTGAATTAATTCCTATGATCTCGGGATTTTCGTCTTATGA
>JBDHXE010000239.1:0-2699 GCA_039810525.1 Chlorobiota bacterium
AGAATAATTTAATTGATAATTTGACTTGCCATAACGTTTTTCATACTAAACTGTAGCATTTTGTCGATGTCATTGACTATTGGCTCATCGTGGCTTGAATATATTATATTCAATTTTAGTGATGATATACGTTTTAAGGTTTCCACATATTCTTTTGTATATGTCCCGCCGGGGCTTTTGATATTTAGAAGTGTATCTCCAGAAAATAAAGTACCGTTTTCGGGAACATAAATTGATATAGAATCGTTAGAATGCCCCGGTGTAAATAGAATTTCTGCTTGGCAATCGCCAATCTTTACTTTCATACCATCTTTGGGTATTTCATCTACATACTGCCCTTTTGCTAATCCTATCACATGTGGATTAAATGCAGGTTTTAAAGTTTTTAGAGAATTCGTATGGTCGAAATGTTCATGAGTAAGAATCACTAGTTCAAGCTTTTTTTTACCTAATCCAGTATTTAAATTATTAATGAATTCTACAATTCCATCATCTCTACCTGTATCTATCAAGGTATTAACATCAGCAATAGCGTTCCAAGTGCCTCTTACAAAAAATGATCGGGCTGTATAGATTGAAGGATCGCCTATGAATGTAGTTACTTGCATATTTAATTTCTTATATAAATATTAGCATTAGATACTACTTTCTCATATTTGGAAATTAGTTCATCAGGCATAGGTTGAGTTTGCTCTGTTGCTAAATATCCTCCTAATTTTAAGACAGTATAAAACATTTTTAGTACGTCAATTCTCTGTGATTGGGTAAAGTGTAGTAGTACATTTTTACAAATTATAGCATCGAAATTTGAATCGATTGGCACTAATTCTAATAAATCTTGTTTGTAAAATACTAATGACTTTTTTATCTCTTCGCTCAAAATATAATGATTCTTATCATCATATTTCATAAAATATTTTTTAAATATATCTTCTGGCATTCTTTCTAATTCGTTTAAAGGATAGATACCGCTTTCAATTATTTTATGAAATGTATTGTTTTCATCTATATCAGTTGCAATTATTTTAACATTTTTAAACCAGTCTTTTCCAATTTTTTCTCGTAAAATTAAAGCAAATGTATAGGGTTCTGGTCCCATAGCACAGCCAGCATCCCATAGTTTGATAGGGTCGCCTTCTTTTTTATTGCTAATTATCTTATCAGCTAATTGCTCTAATGTATGTCTATCTCTAAAGAAGAATGTAAATGCCATATTAATTTCCCAATTATTTAATAATATTAATGTCTAAAATGCCTTAATCCTGTAAAAATCATTGTCATATTTCGCTTATTTGCTTCTTCAATCACTAAATTGTCACGTATAGAGCCTCCCGGTTGGATTACAGCAATGGCACCTGCTTCATTTGCTTCAATCAAACCGTCAGGAAATGGGAAATATGCGTCAGATGCCACTATACTTCCTTTTAAACTCAAATTCATTAATTTTGCCTTTTCTACAGCTATTCTTGATGAATCTACTCTTGACATTTGACCTGCACCAATTGCTAATGTTTGCTCTTTGTTAGTATATACTATTGCATTACTTTTTACGTGCTTGCATACTTTCCATGCAAACATCATTGCTTCATATTCTTCATCTGTAGGTTTTCTTTCGGTTACAATTTGAAGAGCATTTTCATCAATGAGTAACTTATCATTTGATTGTACCAGCATTCCTCCTATTACTGATCTGAAGTCATAATTTATGGCTTGATTGATATGCGAAGGATCGAATTGTATCAATCTTCTATCTTTCTTTTTAGTGAAAATAGATAGGGCTTCGTCACTAAAATTGGGTGCTATTATCAATTCTGTGAACAAATCGTGTATAGTTATTGCTGTTTCTTCATCTATTTCTCTATTAAACGCTATAATACCACCAAATGGAGATATTATATCGGTAGAATATGCTAATTGGTATGCCTTGTTAATATTTGCGGCACTAGCTACACCACAAGGATTGGTGTGCTTTATAATACCACAGCTTGGCTTATCAAATTCAATTATTAATTGTGCTGCCGAATTAATATCGATAATATTATTATAAGATAGTTCTTTGCCGTGTATTTTAGTAAATATATCATTAAATTTACCATATAATGCTGCATATTGATGTGGGTTTTCGCCATATCTTAAATCTTGTATCTTATTAAATGATATATTGTATTTTTCGGGAAGATCTATTTTATTATACTTATTAAAATAGTTTGAAATAAGGGAATCGTAATAAGCAGTATGCGAGAATACTTCTCCTGCTAATTGTAGTCTAAAATTTTCTTTAATTGAACCAGCGTTAGTCTTTATTTGCTCTATCACTTGATTGTAGTGCTTTGGATTGACTACGACTGCTGTCCACTTATAATTTTTAGCGGCACTACGCAACATTGTAGGACCTCCAATATCAATATTTTCGACCATCTCATCATGTGGAGCATTTTCTGCTAATTTATTTTCAAATGGGTATAAATTAACTACAACCAAATCTACCGAATTAAAATGGTGTTCTTTTAATTGATTAATATGTTCTTCTTTGTCTAATTCAGCTAATAGACCTGCGTGTAGTGCTGGATGAAGTGTTTTAACTCTACCATCTAATATTTCGGGGAAGTTGGTTATTTCAGAAATACTATACACTTCTAAACCTGATTTTTTTAAAGTATTGAGTGTGCCGCCAGTAGAATAAATTTTAATACCTAATT
>JBDHXE010000240.1:0-2660 GCA_039810525.1 Chlorobiota bacterium
AGATGTGGCTCTGATACTTCTCATTTTGCTAAACTTTCAGAAGATGCTTTTTTTAAATTCTCTACAATGACCAAAGGTATGAGGATTTGCGAAGGCAAGTCTGTGGTATTTGAAGTGTTAGTTAATCAATTAGGACCGGGAACTTTAAAATATGAATGGTTTAGGGGCAAAAACACCCCTTTAGATACAAGTAGAACTCATGGTATCAATACTCCAATATTGACTATTGAAGATTGTAAATTAAGCGACCAAGATGTGTATAGTCTTAGAATTACCCATCTTGAATCTGGTTTTACAGCACAGACCGATTGGATATCTTTGTATATCGAATCTGATCCGATAGTAATTACTAAAATGAATGATTACATAGTTCTAGATAGGAATAATCCATATTATGGTAAAGTTCATATTGCACTAGGCTCACTGTTACTTATTGATAGATATAAATTTGAATGGTATAAAAATGATACCTTGTTTTTCAGTGGCAGTGGAGGTCTAGGTAATGAACTTAATATCAATAACCCTACTATAAATGATGAAGGAAAATATTATTGTATTATCAAAGGTGATTGCGGTAGTGTATATACTGATACATTTAATATATATTTAGGATATAAGGACGTAATTGCATGCGAGGGTACTGATACAGTGCTTAATGTAAGAAAACATAAGTTAGATAAAGGACAATTCGAATATTATTGGACTTTCAAAGATTTTGAAATTAAAGATTATGGTCGTTACGAAGGCACAAAAACACTATCATTGACAATTAAATCTCTCACCCCATTACAATCAGGTTATTATTATTCTTATGCGGTTGATCCAATTACTAAACAGACTTATTATAATGGTGCTATTTATTTAGATGTTGCTACACCACCTTTAATTACAGAATTATTCTTTTCTAACCCTATATATATGAACAAAACTACAATGACTCAAAAAATGATGACTGTACAATCTAAAACTACTATGAGAATAGAACTATACAAAGATGATAAATTCTTAGCAAGCAAAACATTTACACCAACTGATTGGCGTTATACTGATTATACATTTTTTCTAAAATGTAATACAGCTTCTAATAACAATTGCTTATATGGTATTTTGCAGTCTGGGATCTATAAGATTAAATTCACTAACGATTGTGGCGAGAGTTGGAGCGATGAATTTGAAATAATTAATACAGATTCAGACAAAGGAATGGTTCGTAATACCGATGAAGATTTTATAAATGGTAATACAGAAGAACATTTTGACAATACAAAATATAGGAATAGTAGTATTAACTTAAAGTCAATAGCAAAGAATATTAATAAGCAAAGCCTTACAGTTTACCCTAATCCATCAGCAGACAAAATTACAATTCAAGGTGATATCCAAGACTATTCAACCATTCAAATATATGATATTATGGGATTAGAAGTAACATATAAATTAACAAATCAGACTACCTTTGTAGATACAAATTCCTTACAAATAGATATATCTCCACTACCGATAGGTGTATATTATATTAAAATAGGTGATAGAATTGCACGGTTTATTAAAGTATGATAAATTCATAAATAAATAATCCCCTCTTGCCCAAAGAGCAGAGGGGACTTATAAACAAATTGAAAAAGTTATTTATTAGCGTTTATTAATTCGAGAGCTTGATTGATAGTATCTTTAACATGAGCCGCAGATGCTTTAAATTCGCTTAGCTCTTGTTCATTTAGATTTAACTCAATTACTTGTTCTATCCCATTTTTACCAATTTTAATAGGTACACCGACACAAACGTCATTAACACCGTATTCGCCATCTAATAATACGGTACAAGGCAATACCCTACCTTGGTCTTTAATAATAGATTCAGCCATTTCTACAGCGGCAGTTCCAGGTGCATAATAAGCAGAGCCAGTTTGCAGATAATTAACAATTTCTCCACCACCGTTTTTAGCTCTTTTTACAATTTCGTCCAATCTTTCTTTTGGAATAAAATCAGTAACAGGAATACCTGCTACAGTTGTAAAACGAGGAAGAGGAACCATAGAATCACCATGTCCACCTAATAGTTGTGCTTGAATATCACGCATAGAATACCCTGTTTCCATGGAAATAAACGAACGATAACGAGCTGTATCCAATACACCAGCCATACCTAATACTTTATTCTTAGGTAAGCCTGTTACTTTAAGTGTAATATAAGTCATTACATCTAAAGGATTAGATACTACAATAAAGATAGCATTAGGAGAATATTTAACTGCTTCAGAAACGCACGAAGATACAATTTCGTTGTTTTTTACTAACAAGTCATCTCTCGACATTCCGGGCTTTCTAGCCAATCCAGCAGTCATTATTACAATATCTGAATTAGCAGTGTCACTATAATCACTAGTACCAAATACTCTTGAATCTGATTGTAAAATGGGCATTGATTCATACATATCAAGTGCCTTTCCTTTAGCTATGCCTTCGGATATATCTACCATCCATATTTCATTAGCTAATTCCTTATTAGCAAGTGTATGAGCGGCAGTTGCTCCGACATTACCAGCTCCTATTACAGTTACTTTCATTTATAAAATCCTTTAATTAATTTTTAAATTGTTCAAAAAATAAAAAACACATCAATATCACTTTAAATACATTAAATTGTCAAAATCATAATT
>JBDHXE010000241.1:0-2634 GCA_039810525.1 Chlorobiota bacterium
CTACAATAGAATTAATTACTAAAATAAAGCAAGATAACAATAATAAAACTTTTGATATTAATATACCATCTAATAAAAATAATATAATTTCTCAACCAATATTCGGTACTTTGCTAAGTAAAGCTAAAAGCTCTTATTTCAAACCTTTTATTTGGGACAATAAAATTAATTTTGCCGCCAAACAAGTAGATGTACTAGGTTGTGCAATATTACCATCCAACTCAGATTTATATTATACATTAAAAAGAGTATCCTCTAAAGAATTAAATTATAAAGACGATTCTATTAATATTACATCGCAAATTACTATCAATCCAAATATTAATTTGAAATACAATAAAATAATGGAAAGCTGGGAATTAATACCAAATACTAGTAATAAATCTAAAATATCAATTATTACATTCCAATTGCCAATTGAAAAACTAACTCCGGGTAATTATCAATTAACCATAAAAGATAATAACTCTGAATTAAAATACGAAACTAATTTTGATATAGAATGGATAGATATGCCTTATTCATTAAGAGATTTTGAATATAGCTACAAAATCCTATATTATCTAACTACCGATGAACAATATAAAGAATTAACAAGCGGAAGCGATAAAGAGATATTAAAGAAAATGTCTGATTTTTGGAAAAGTAAAGATCCTACTGTTGGAACTCCTTTCAACGAAGCCTTAGAACAATATTATAAAAGAGTAGATTACGCTTTCTTTAATTTTAAAACTATTAATGAAAATGATGGAGCTAAAACAGCACGTGGCAAAATTTATATATTATACGGTCAGCCAACTGAAATATCTGAACACTTTGTAAATGGCAACGCACAAGAAGTATGGTATTACAAAAAATTAAATAAAAAGTTCATTTTTGAAATTAGAAACGCAGGAATATTCGAACTAATCTCCATCGAAGGTTGATTTGGGCTCCCAATTCTCACCGCCACACGGTATATAATCTTTGCTAATGTGCTCATCAAATAATGAACACATTTGTGCATCTTTTCTAAAATGGACACAAGAACCACACAATGTATTAACTTCAATATCATCAATTCTATTTTGGTAGTTTTGATATTGCCTATATGCTGGAAATGCTACAAAAAACCATATTCCAAAAAAACTTACCCACCAAAAATCTCTGAATTTTGGGAAATTAATAAGAAAAAACACTGCTATAAATACGATTGTTGTTCTTAGCAAAACACCCCAAACAATAGACCCAATAGTAACAGTAGGTTCTTTCTGAAATCCATCATCATCTACCCCAGAACGAAACATCAAAATATCAGTTAATTTATCAAAATACATTATTTCCTCCACTTTATTTTATAGACAAATTAATCCTAAAAGTATTATTTTGAAACAATTCATAGACACATTCGTAAAATCTATTTTCAATTAATTGTTAGATAAAAATGAGTTTTTTAGTTGTCAACTCAATATCAAAAACTTTTGGTGACTACACAGCTGTTAATAATATTAGCTTTTCTGTGCCCAAAGGTATAATATTCGGTTTATTAGGACCCAACGGTGCTGGTAAAACTACTACCATTAGAATGATAAATAACATTATAATTCCAGATAAAGGTAGTATTACTCTAGATGGTAAGCAAATTAGTTCAGATACACAAAATATTATGGGGTATTTACCAGAAGAAAGAGGACTTTATAAGAAATTAAAAGTAATTGACCAATTAAAATATTTTGGTAAATTAAAAGGATTAGATACAAAAACTGCAGAAAGCAAAGCTATTCAATGGCTCAATAAATTAGGTGCTAATGGTTGGGAGAATAAAAAAATACAAGAACTATCAAAAGGAATGCAACAAAAAGTTCAATTTATCTCTACAATGCTCCACGATCCTCAATTTCTTATCTTAGACGAGCCATTTTCTGGATTTGACCCACTAAATACAGATTTATTGAAATCAATTATATTAGAAATGAAAAACATTGGAAAAACAATTATACTCTCTACTCATGTAATGTCGCAAGTAGAAGAATTGTGCGATGAAATATTATTAATTAATAAAGGTAATATTATATTAAATGGTAAAGTAAAAGATATAAAACAAAAATTCGGTGATAATTCATATTATATAGAATTTGAAGGAGATAAGTCATTACTATATGAGATAGCAGATATTAATATCATAAAAGAAAAAGAAAATGAAATAGAATTCAAAATCAATAATGACATACCTATCAATACTATTCTAAGCGAAATATTAGCAAAAGTAAATCTCGAGAAATTTAGCAAAGTAGAACCATCTCTACACGATATTTTCATAAATCAAATTGGCAAAATAAATATGAATAGCAAAGGAGTTACAACAAATGAATAAAAACTCAAAGATATGGACAATAATCACCCACGAATATATGTCAAAAATTACCTCAAAAGGCTTTATTATTGGTACTATTGTTGCACCATTAGCAATTATATTAATTTATGGAATAATTATAGCAGTTACAATATTATCTCAAAACGAAACTGCATTAAAATTAGCTATACTTGATAAAACTGGAGAAATTGGGAAAGAATTAGTTAATAGAGATACGTCAAAATTCTACTTAGTAAATGAAAGTGAAGAGATTTTGAAAAAGAAAGTATTAGACAGTCAAT
>JBDHXE010000242.1:0-2601 GCA_039810525.1 Chlorobiota bacterium
GATAGATATGTAGAGGTTGCCTCTGATACAAGTATGAATTTCAATAGCATTACCATAGATAGTGTTCAGAGCATGACATTTTCAAAGAGGCCTGATTGTATTGGCCATGAATGGAAATCATTTAATTTACAAGGTGAGTCTTATGCGGTAAGACCAGAAATTAATTATATTTTAAAAGATAGAAACGGGTTTTTATGGAAGTTCCATTTTACATTTTTCTATAATGAACTTGGTGAAAGAGGGTATCCAAAGTTTGATTTCGAAAGGTTATAGCTTAATTTTAAGAAATATCATAAAACTTTAATATTAAGAATATTAGAGTAATATTAAGAGGAATATGCAAGAAATTATTTATCATACAAATTTTAAACTTGAAAATGAATACTGGTGGTTTATTGCAAGGAATCAGATACTTAAAAAAGTAGTTTTAGATTTTACTAAAATTAATCAGAATCAATATCTTTTAGATGTAGGTTGTGGTACAGGTGCATTTGCAGCAGAGTTTAATAAGATTACTAATGTAATTGGTATCGATACTTCTAGGTTAGCATTAGATTATGCTTCTAAACGTGGTTTAACCAATTTGATGAATTGTTATTTAAATGAATTCCCTAAAGATAAATATCAGCCAGATGTAATTACATTTCTTGATGTAATTGAGCATATTGATGATGATAAATCTGTTGTAAAAGACGCCTATAATATATTAAATAAGAATGGTTATATTATTGCTTCTGTACCTGCTTATCAATGGCTTTGGAGCCAGCATGATGTTTTGCATATGCATTATAGGAGATATACAAAGAAAAAATTTATTAAATTATTCAAAGAAGCTGGTTTTACAATTCAATATGCTTCTTACTTTAATTCAATTCTTTTTCCATTAATTGCTACAAAAAGAATTATAGATAAATTTACTGGTTCTGATAAAAAAGATATATCTCCTATAGAAGAAGTCAGCCCATTAATGAATTATATCTTAAAAAATATATTTTTATTCGAAAAAAAATTAATACCTAATTTAAATTTACCTTTTGGTGTATCTATTGTAATAGTAGCTAAAAAATTATAATTATGAAAAGAACAGAAAAAGCGATTCAAAGTAAACAAAAGCTTAATGAGTTAGGCACAAAGGAATTTCCACATTATATTCCTATAATATTTTTTGTAGTCACTACAATAATCTTCTTTTGGGGGCAATTAACTGGACACTCATTTTTTTGGGAAGATTTTGTAGAATATGTATATCCAATACAGACATTTGCTGCTCGTGAATCAGCAAATGGTTCAATTCCATTCTGGAACCCATATATTTTTAATGGTATGCCATTTATTGCTGATTTACAATCAGGTTTTTTTTATCCTTTGAATAGAGTATTAAACTTCTTTGTAGATAGTAATGGTCATTTGTCTGTATGGGGTTTGCAATTTATAACTATTGTTCATTTTATAATCGCTCAAATATCATTTTATTTTTTAATGATATATTACAAAAGAACTCAATTGAGCTCAATTTTCACATCTATTTCGTATGCTTTTTCAGGAATTATGGTATTTCACGTTATTCACCCAATGATGATATACCATTTAGCATGGCTGCCTTTAATTCTTTTGTATTTTGATAAGGGTATTTGCACAAGGAATTTAAAATATGGAATAGCCTCAGGTTTATTACTTGGCATGGCTTTGTTGGCAGGGCATCCTCAGACATCGTTGTATTTGTTTTTCTTTTTATTCTTATATTTTATATGGATAGTATCTATTGATTATTTCAGAAATAAGCCTTCTTTTAAAAATATCTTGTTATCAAAATTATCTGCTATTATTACATTTATAGTAGCTGTATGTATTTTCTCGATTCAATATTTACCGTCTCGTGAGTTAGCAAATGAAGCAGTTCGTAGTGAGTCTTCTTATGAAAAATCATCTGAAGGATCTATGGAGTTTAAACAAATTATTAGCGCATTTATACCAAATTCATTTGGTAAGGTAACGCCAGATGAAAATAATAATTTTTCGTTTTATCTTACTAACGGTGAAAAGCCATCTCCTTATTATTATTATTGGGAGACTTCTTTCTACTTTGGAGTACCAATAGTAATATTAGGTTTATTTGGATTTATAGTAGGTATTTCTGATAAAAGATTGCAAATATTATTAATTTTAGCTGTTTTTGGATTATTTTACTCATTTGGTAGCAATTTCTTTATTCATAAGATATTTTTCAATTTACCATTTTTTAATTTATTTAGAATGCCTGCCAGAATGATGATGTTTGTAGTAATATCTTTTCCAATTTCCGCTGGGTATGGTTTTGATTTCCTTCTAAAAAACTCTAATCAATTTAAAAATATTGTTATTGCTTCTATATTTCCAATTTTAGTTGCTCTATTAGGAATTATCGGTATATTAGGCAGTTTAATTAATACTCCCTCATCATCTTTAGGAAGTCTAACTACTATTTCATTTCTATCCTTGATATTCTCTATTGTTACATTTATTGTATTATATTTATTAAATGCCAAAAAAATAAATTATATTAACTCTGGTATTATATTAGCTATTATTGTATTCATTGACTTGTATGCAGCTCATTCAGGT
>JBDHXE010000243.1:0-2557 GCA_039810525.1 Chlorobiota bacterium
GATTCAATATTAGCGCTGCCATAAATAGTAATTGCATTGTTTGGTACGTTACCTGTTTCCCATTTGAATGAATTGTTTAGAATATTCGCTAAGTTAGATCCAGAAAAGTTGATAGCTCCAAAAGTAAAATCTGTAAAGCTATTACTTTCGAATTGCACTGCATTTGATATATATCCACCAACGTATGTACTATAATTACCACCTATAAATACTGAACGAGTAGCAGTTACTCCCGAATTCATTAGATACACATTAATATATGAATTATCATTTGGTGCATTTCTTATACCATTTAGGATAGCTCTATCTAAAACAATATTGGAGTTGTTTGCTCTTAATACAGTACCAGCTAAGCTATAGTTAGTATTATTATTTTGTAGTAATACATTTTTAAATATTACATTTTTAAAGCCATCTACTAATACCACGTAGTTATCTTTGTTAGTAGGATTAGCAGTAATTACTACATCATAAGGATTGCCAGATGATGAACGCAATTCTATTGTGTTTCCATTTAATGGAGGATTGTTTAATACTATTTGACCAGAATATGTGCCTGGACGGATTTCGAAAGTTACTGTTCCTTGACCAAATACACCTCCAGAATTTAAGTAAGATATAGCAGTAGTTAAGTTATTAAAATGAGGGTTATTACCTCCTACAGTATATACCCCAGAAACTAAAGAAGGACCAATTCCACCTGTATATTTATCATTTGAAGTAAATTCATCGTTTACTCCATTTGGTTTAGAAGTTACTACTTCTACAGCAAAAGGTCCTAACGGAGTTTTATTATAAAATGTATATGTACCAACTACTATATCTTGATACTGGCCTTCTTTGATATATAAACCAGTGACTGTAACAGGAGTCTGAGCTACTCCATCTATTTTCCAATCAATCGTAACAGAAGTGAGTGGTTTTGGAGCATAATTCTTGACTCTTGCTCTTACTTGAGTAACACCAGGACCAAATCCTTCGGCAGGACCAAAGAATCCAATAGCTCCACAATCGTTCAGATATGGCGATAATGATTGTTTTACTAAGTCATTAGAAGGATCATCATCGAAAGTAGTATTATTCAGATCTGAAGTCCAAGCTCTTACAACAAATGGATTGAAAGGACCATCTGGAGGATATGTGAAATTATAAACTCCTAAGTTCACATTAGTATTATCATTAGGCTTTAAACCACTATTGTATATGAATGGTTTTTGTACTACATCGTTTACTGTCCAATTCACTTTTACGGAAGATAATACCTGAGTACCATAATTTTTGATATTTACAACCACAGAATAAGGGCCAACTGTAAATGGAGATACTGGATTAATTACTGAAGTAACACCTGCATCGTATCCTGATTTAACTTGTATTACGAAATCAACTGCTTCTGACCAATATCCCATATCACCACATCCACTATACATAGCTTCTGCGTACGAATCTTCGCTTGTCATTACTCTCATTCTATATTTACCCGGAGCAATATTCTTAGGGATAGTAAGCTGACCTTTGTAATCAACTTTAAAATAGCTATCCCCAGAGGTCCATGCTAATTCATTATCACTTTTGAACATCCCATCTTTATCATAATCAATAAAGATTCTCATATAATGTGAGTAATAACTAGTATAGTAAAGCCCTGTCTTACCATAAAAAGTATAAGTATCCCCAAGAGTAACAGCGGCAACTGAGCCATTATCTATATAATAAGTACTACCACATTTATCGTAATTACAAGAATAAGTGATTAACTTGTCTCCAAAATTGAAAGACTCAAGTACCTCAACAGCATTATCGTTGTATGCTTCACAAGCCTGAGGTGGGTCTTGCGAATATAAATGTGTAGTTGCTACTACGAAAGCAACCAACATTAAAATGAAAGTATTTATTCTTTTCATTTTTACACCTAAAATTTATTTAAAAAAAATTTATAAAAAACATTTTATTCTCTATTAATTTTGAGTAATACAATATAATGATTTTAAGTGATATTTCTAAATTATTTTTTTAGTAATTTCAGCATTGATATTATATTTCTTCAAAACTTTCAATAAAGTTTTTTTATATTTTTTTTATTAAATTGTTGAGTGTATTTATTGTATTTTGTTTGTAATACTATTTCAAGTTAAGCATAATACCTGCTGTAACAATTCTTCCATAAGATATTGGGCTATAACCACCATTAGAGCCAGTATGCACACCTGATTCGGCTCCTTGAGAATTGCCTATATTGACAACATCGAATAGATTTTTTATACCTATTGAAACATTAAGCTGTTTGTCCAAAAAATCACGAGAAATTGATATATCTAATAGATGGTAGTCGTTCATAGTAAATTCTTTGTATTCGGTATCTGTTATCATAAGGAATTGATTCTGTTTCCCATTATATTTATAAAATGCTGCAAATTTTAAGTTAAATATATTGCTATCCCAGATAATATTAGCTATTACTTCTTGATTAAACTTATATGTAGGATCGGTAGATTCGTAAGAGTTAGCAATAAAAGAAATCCCGACTTTACTTGTTAGATTAGGTCTTAGGTAATTT
>JBDHXE010000244.1:0-2527 GCA_039810525.1 Chlorobiota bacterium
CAGAGACGAACACTTACCTATATTCGATACTGCCAACAAATGCGGTAAACGCGGACGCCGTTACATTGACTATATGGCACACGTTCGTATTATGGCTGCCGCACAACCATTTATTTCGGGAGCTATTTCTAAAACTGTAAATATGCCTAACGAAGCAACAGTCAATCAAATTGGAGACGTACACCTTACTTCTTGGAAGCTTATGCTCAAAGCAATTGCCATATATAGAGACGGATCCAAACTTTCTCAACCGCTCAATTCTTCTAATTATAGCGATATCGACGAAGTAATTCAATTAGGAGACGAAAATACACTAGACGAAACTATTGGACAAAAAGAAGTTCACGAAATAATTGTTGAAAAAATTACCAACAAACCTTCAAGAACTAAACTACCTAAGAAAAGGCACGGATTCATCAGAGAAGCAATTGTCGGCGGGCACAAAGTATTCCTTAGAACTGGCGAATACGAAGATGGCTCAATAGGCGAAATATTCATAGATATGTACAAAGAAGGAGCATCTTTCAGAGGATTAGTAAATAGCTTTGCTATATTAGCCTCGAAAGCCTTACAATACGGAGTTCCATTAGATGAACTAGTAGATACATTTACATTTACCAGATTCGATCCTGCTGGACCAGTAGATGGACACGAAGCTATCAAAAACGCAACATCTATCTTAGACTATGTCTTCCGTTCACTTGGATATGATTACCTTGGTAGAACTGACTTCGTTCACGTAAAAGCAGTAGATGAATTGAATGGGCATACACATAAAAACGATGAGCCAACACCAAGCAATACACAAGACAACAATGTGGCACCTACTCACAAGGCCAACGATGCTTCCATAACTATTAAAGATAGCAAACCAGAGCTATCCGAAATTACATTAGTAGAAGAAAGCGAGCTAATAAGTGCTACACACCAAAATATTATAGTAATCTCATCACGCAAAGAGGCTAAATCGTTCGGTTATACTGGCGAACCATGCTCCAATTGCGGTTCGATGAGAGTAAAACGTAATGGTAGCTGCACAGTATGCGATGACTGCGGCACAACGAGTGGTTGTTCATAATAGAATAAAGTGATTTTGTATTTTTCGATCGCCCTACTCTTCCAAAAGTGTAGGGCGACTTGTTCTTGCAAGCCGCTTGCCACCATAGGCTTACGTGATATATTCCTTTTCAATGTTTATTCCAATATATTACTATTTCTTAATAAAGAAATAGTAAATAAAACATAGAAATCTGACTTATGAGACAGCCTCGCTTTATTTTGTAAGCCCATTGTAATCAAATGCTTGCAATGTCTTGCCTTGTTCTCTTCAATTATTTTTTTATTATATAAACATTTCAAAACAAGGAATTATGAATGGAAGTATAAATATCTTACTTATGAGGCAGCCTCTTTTATTTTTACAATCAAAGATAAATATTTTTTATAAATATTGCTAAAATACATTGAAACATTAATTCTATGCCTTCGTCATAAGTAAGTTCTGAAGCAATTTGGAATAATTTTATTAATATATTGATTTAATAATCACCCCATATATGGAGATAGTTAATATTGCATCTATTTACTTATTTGAATTATTTAATATAAATAGATTGTGGAATATAATAAGCAACATAGAATTATCTTTGTGTGATTGGTATTATAATATAAGATATATTAACTTATAAACTCCTATACAATCTAACAATTCAATTATTTAAAGAATCTATTATATATTAATATTAATATATAATATTGATATGTTAATTAACAATTATAAAAATATATAATTAATAAATTTATTAATTAAAAGTTGCTTATGTTGAAATCATATTTATATATATTTCTACTTAGTAGTTCGTTTTCATTGTTAGTAGCTCAGAACACCACAAAGCCCAGAATAGGTATATTGGATTTAGAGCGAAATTTGATGGAAAAGAATTATCGCTTATTGGCGGCTAAGTATGATATTGATAAGGCCGATGCGGCTATCTTGCAGAGCAAATTATGGAAAAACCCAACTCTTACCCTCAGCCAAGTCAATCTTTGGTCTAATAGCACGGCCGAAGAAATGCCTTATATAATTGGCAATTATGGTAATCACCAGCAGTTTGCTTTTGATTTGGAGCAAGTGATAGAAACTGCTGGTAAAATTGGCAAACGAATAGCTCTGCGAACTACAGAAAAGAATTTAGCTCTAATAGAATTTGAAAAATTAATTAGAGAATTAAAGCTAAATTTAAGAGAGAGTTTTTTAGAATTACAACAATTAGAAAGTCAAAAGAAGCAATTGAATCTATTGATAGATAACTATCAGCAATTAGATGATTTTTATAAAAAGCAAACAGAAAAACAGATATTTGCTAAATCAGACTATTATCGTATTCAGACTGCACTTTTGGAAGCCAAACAGCAGTTAATAGACAATACTACAAGCCAAACAGTCGCTCTTCAACAGTTAAGAATAATAGCTCAATTGCCAGATCTTACCACTGATCAATTAATATTTGCTGATAGTATTATTAAT
>JBDHXE010000245.1:0-2511 GCA_039810525.1 Chlorobiota bacterium
TATAAGGCAATCATCATTAAAGATTTTTGTCTATAATACAAATTAATAGTAAATTTATACTATCCAAACATTAGCCCAATTAGAATTTAGACACAATATAGGAGTAAAAAATACTATACTCCTATATTGTAGTAAATATCATTGACTGTTGAAACACAAGCAATCTTTAATGCAATATATAAAAGCAAGCGCAATCATCCTACAATAATTTAAAACAAAATACTTAATCTTATATAACAATCCTAATACCTAATAAAGTAATATTGGAGACTTTATTCTCGATAATGTTAGGTTTATGGATCTCTGTAATACAATAAGATACAAGAGAGCCTACAATAGCTCCTACTAATACATCTGAAAAAAAATGTTTACCAGCTAATATACGTAAAGTAGCTGTAGCAGCAGCACTCGATAGTGACAATATCCAAACTAAATTTCTATACTCAGAATTAGGGTTATACTTTTCAAAAATAATTGAATTAAAAACAGAAGAAGAAAATGACAATGAACTATGACCAGAAAAAAATGATAATCGAGCATCGTACTTATTTACTTGTTCTATTGGGGTTTCAACATAATACAGATAAGGTCTTGCCCTTTGTACAATCTTTTTAACCAAATAAGATAATGCAGAAGAAACTAAAATTGTTTCCCCGTACATAATTGGCAGAGTCCAATCATAAGTAAACTGATGATAATTAGTTAAAACTGGAGCTGCGACATTAATCGCTAATAGAGCATCGCTAATATTGTCATATATTGGATTGAATGAACTCATCAAATATCTGTCAATTACAAAAATATCATCTTTATTAAGAATATGATTCTGTTTGGAAGTATCAATATCAATAGCAAAATGAGAATAAGCCATTGTAGAAATTGTAATACCATTAATTAAAATTTCATTATTTGTATTAAGTCTATAATTAGAAGCAAACGAAGACGTTATACTTGATATAAAGAATAGTATATATATTTTTTTCATTATAAATCATTATTATATTTTTTGTTATTTAAAAATAATACTATTTTTGAAACTTGGTATATTTGTAATTAATAAAACCGAATACGGAGTTAATAAATGAATATAAAGACACAAGCCGAAATAAATAAAATCAATGAGATAAGGCAGCATAAAATCTATAAGTCATTATTAGATGAGCATACATCTGTATCATTCGATGATCCACTTGATAATGATATGGTATTGAATATGGGGCCACAACACCCTGCTACTCATGGAGTATTACGTGTTTTATTAAGACTTGATGGGGAATCTATCTTAAAATGTATCCCAGAATTAGGCTATCTACATAGAGGATACGAAAAATTAGCCGAAAATTCGACCTATCACGAATTTATTGCACATACAGATAGATTAGACTATTTGTCTCCGTTATCAAATAATGTGGCAATTGCGTTGGCTATCGAAAATTCATTAGGAATAGAAGCACCACCAAGAGCTCAATGGATACGCGTGTTAGTTGCAGAAATGGCACGAGTATCATCTCACCTAATGTCTATGGGAGCTACTTGTATGGATGTTGGGGCTATGACTGTATTACTCTGGACATTTATGGAAAGAGAAAAACTATACGATATCTTCGAATTAATAACAGGTGTACGATTTACTACAAGCTATACTCGTATCGGTGGAGTAGCTTACGATGTTACTGATAGAGTGATAGATAAAATTAGAGATTGGGCTAATAATTTTCCAAAAGAATTAGCTAAATCAGAAAAATTGGTAAATAGAAATAAAATATTTATCAATCGTATGGCAGGTATTGGTGTAATTACTCTCGAGCAAGCCCTATCATTGGGTCTTACAGGTGCTACATTCCGTGGTAACGGTGTACCAAGAGATTTAAGAAGAGACAACCCTTATTTAGTATATGATCAGCTTGATTTTAATGTTATTACGTTTCCAGATGGAGACTGTTGGGCTCGCTATTTAGTTCGTATAGAAGAGATGAAAGAATCAATAAAAATTATTCATCAAGTTCTTGACCAATTACCAAAAGGGCCAACTATGTTAAATGAACCTAAAAAAGTATTGCCAAGGAAGAATGAAATTTACACCAAAATGGAAGAATTAATTCAGGATTTCATACTTGTTAATTATGGCGCTGAGCCAGAGATAGGCGAGACATATACTGCAATCGAAGCTCCAAAAGGTGAATTAGGATTCTTTATTGTATCAGATGGCACGGGTCATCCTTGGAAACTGAAAATTCGCTCACCTTCTGCATCTAATTTACAAGGTTTGCCCGCTATGGTAGAAGGCTCTATGATATCTGACGTGGTAGCATGTATAGGCTCTGTAGATCCAGTGATGGGTGAGGCCGACAAATAAAATGAAGAAATTCATTATATTAGCTATAATTACTTTTAATATTTATAAAGTAACCTCCCAAGATTACACACTACCTAATCTTGGGATTACTAAAATTGCAATTAGAGAATATATTTCGAGTGGGCAATACCAAAGCGATCAAAAAAAAGCTATTG